>JAOABT010000054.1 GCA_026418215.1 Clostridia bacterium
GCACATAGGATCGTCTGCGCTTCTTGGAAGATTTCTATAAACGATATATAGATCATGATGCCTGCTGAAAAGCCGAGCATGATAGACAGAAGCTTGACGTTGGTTTTTTTGAGTACCAGGGAAATTAAACCGCCGATTGCAGTCGAGATGCCGGCAAACAACGACAGGGCGACGGCCGTAGCCATAGGGGGGAGAGACATGGCACCCTCCGGGAAAAGGGATTTGTCCTGTGTAATATGTATGACAAACACCCCTCTTGCATGTGCCTATAAGTTGGAATAGTATAAAAGAAAAGAAACCAAAGGAATGGTAAGGTATTTATGAAATCAGGTATCAGACTTGTGGTTGTCATGCTGTTGCTCTGCTCCCTCTTTATGCTGCCGGCCTGCACCACGCGCTACAGCAAGAACAACGGACAGGATAAAACGACTAACACTGAAAAGCAGCAGAATGGTAACGGTTCTGACGTGTCGGGAGAGGAAAACGGCAATGACGAAAACACACCCAGCCCTACATCCACTCCGGAGACGAAGGAATCTCAGACGCCTGCGGCTACTCCAAAAGAAACGGTCGTAGACCGGAATGCAGTTAAGGAGGTTGGCTGGGAGGATACAGTCGGAGCTGGAACACCTGTATCGGATTTAGATCAGTATGGGCTCAACAAGAGGCTTCTGGGTCTTATTGACGACTCCAACCCGCATGGTGTGGAGGACTATAGCAATGGTATCGTTGCCACCCGGAATGCCTTTGTTTTAAATGAGCGGTATACCAGCGATATTATCGCAGGTCTTACCATTGGCTCCAGCTTTGACGACATACGAAAGGCTATCGGTGAACCCGGCTGGGAAACCGATAATATCCTGCTCTACCGCAATTGGAATTACTATCTCATGTTCCACGGCAACCAGAAGGCAGATTATGCCGTACTCATAAAGGCCCCTGATACCAAGTACGACAAATATATTCTCAGCTCCATTATCCAGAAGCTCAATGCCGAGGACTACACGTCTTTGGAGGAGGCTATCCAGAAGATAGATCCAGACGGCACTTTCTTTACGGATAGCGGCTTTATCAATGGCGGCGGCTACTATGCGAGCTCCAACCGCGGAATCAATATAGTCGATTTTGATGAAAAATATATTGAGGTCTACAATAACTACCAGGGCAGCCTCTTTGACCATACCGCAGATAAGCCGCGCTTCGAGGTGCGTTTTATCGATCAGGACATGACCATCAACATCATGCTGAGCGACTTCAACAGGTATCTGGAGGTCGAGGAGCTCTTCAAGAACGAGGCAGTGGTATCCCCCGATGGAAACCTGAGTGCGGTGTATGAATGGATTTACAGCATGGATCAGCATTTTATTGTGCGAACGCTGGATAACAGCATTCAGGACCGTTACATCTATGCGGCAACCGTGTCAAAGTTCTATTGGCTCAATAACAGTCATTTGCTCTATGTTGATTCAACCAACGAGGTGCCTTACGCCATCGATGTGAACTTCTCCGACCCAAGCCCAATCAACCTTCTCTATGAGGCGGGCATTATTAAGGAACGGGATGTAGATTTCGGCAAGTACAAGTTCGAGATTACAGGCGTCAAAAACGGCGTCATTAGCCTTAAGGACACTCAGAATAAAAAGAACTATAATATCCAGTTCATTGAAGATAAAAACGGTGCTCTAACCTTTAAATCGAAATAAACCTTCTTTTAACAAAATAGCCCGGAATGAGGCCTTGGATGTCGGAACAGGCGTCCAGGGCTTTTTCTATGCCTGAGGCCAAATCACCCGGGTGATGCCCGTCGGAGCCCAGTACGATTTTGCTTCCTCCAGCCTCACGATAGAGCTTGATTTTCTTAGGGTTCGGAAAGCTTTCTTCAATGCCCCTTCTCAGGTTTTGGCTGTTGATCTCCAGGACGATATTATTTTTTACCATGAGTGAAAAAATCCCAAGAAGCACATCGTTAGAGTATAGATCGTGTCCAATGCCTCGACGAAGATAATCCATATGCGCAAGTCCGTCAAAGCCGCCGAAACGAACGCAGGCCTCAACCTCTTTGTAATACCGGTCAAAAAGCTCTTCAGGTGTGTTTTTCTCAATAAGGCTGTGGCTTAACACAAAAGCATCGTCCAGAAAATGAACACTGGCCAGGATATAGTCGTAGTCCTTTTTTGTGAAAGCCTCAAATTCCTTTGGATAAAGGTGAGGCTCGCTGAACTCTATGCCCTTTAAAATGAGCAGCCCGCCGCCGTATCGCTCCCTGAGCCGCTCGACCTCTGCGGTGACAGCTTCATAATTGTAATAGCCAATACCTTCGTCATTGGGATTATAATCAACATGCTCAGTGAAGCAAACGGCCTTAAGACCCTTTTGAAGGGCATCTTGAACATGCTGCTCCATGGTGCTGGTGGCGTCACACGAAAAGGTGCTGTGGAGGTGCATATCAACGGGATAAATCATAAAAAACTCCTTCATGTCAAGAGTGGGTATACTATTTATGTTTGATTGTAACCATAAAAGAATTGCAAGGCAAGACAGGGTTCTCAAGGCGCGTACGTTACTCATTGTGTGAAAGTATGGCCTATGATATAATTAGTCACTGATTTATTGATTTTATCTCGAATAAACCGATTAGAACTTGAGGTTTTGATTCTATGGGGAACGAAAGACAGAAAAAGATACGAAATTTTTGTATCATTGCGCATATTGATCACGGCAAGTCAACCCTTGCCGACAGACTCCTGGAGAAAACAGGCGTTTTGACCGAGCGTGAGATGGAGGAACAGGTTCTCGACAATATGGATATTGAAAGAGAACGGGGCATCACCATCAAGGCCCAGGCCGTCCGAATGGTTTACAAGGCTGACGACGGGGAGGAGTATATCCTTAACCTTATCGACACGCCCGGTCACGTCGACTTCAACTATGAGGTGTCACGCAGCATTGCAGCCTGTGAAGGGGCTGTGCTTGTAGTTGACGCGTCGCAGGGCATTGAGGCGCAAACCCTCGCCAATGTCTATCTGGCATTGGAGCATAATCTTGAGATCATGCCTGTTATTAACAAAATAGACCTTCCCAGCGCCAGACCTGCAGAGATCAAAAAGGAGATTGAGGATGTTATCGGCCTGGAAGCTGAGAATGCACCCGAAATTTCGGCTAAAAATGGCCTTAACGTTGAAAGCGTTTTAAAAAGGGTTGTAG
>JAOABT010000063.1 GCA_026418215.1 Clostridia bacterium
AGATGTGTATAAGAGACAGACACATAGGAACGGCCGGACAGCGGGTCGCGGATAGCCCCGCCTAAGCAGGTAGCAGCACCGCCGAAGGGCTCAATTTCAGTGGGATGGTTGTGGGTTTCGTTCTTAAACATGACAAGCCATTCTTCGGTACGCCCGTCAACAACCGCATTGACCGTAATGCTGCAGGCATTGATCTCTTCAGATTCGTCAAGGTTGTCCAGATCACCTGTCTTTTTCAAATACTTCATGGCCAGGGTGGCAATGTCCATTAAGGAGATATCCTTTTCCCTTTGCGCATAGACGATCTTCCTTGTATCTAAATAATCCTGGTAAACGCTTTTGATTTTTTGGGCGGTGGCATTATCAGAGAAGCGGGCTTCATCAATCTGGGTAAGAAAGGTGGTATGACGGCAGTGGTCAGACCAGTAGGTATCAATCATGCGGAGCTCGGTAAGCGTAGGATCTCTTTTTTCAATATCACGGAAATAGGTCTGGCAGAAGGCTAAGTCCTCAAGGGACATGGCGAAGCCCATTTCATTCATAAGATCATTCAGGGCCTCTATAGGCAATTCAGTAAACTTATCTATTTTCTTTACATCATCCGGAACCGGGTAGCTGCTTTCAAGTGTGGCCGGTTTTTCAAGAGCCGCCTCACGTGTTTCCACAGGATTAATGACATAACGCTTAATGCGCTCCACATCCGATTCGCTTAATTCACCTGAAAGGATTATGATCCTTGCAACCCGGACATCAGGCCGCTCTCCGTGTGTGATGATTTGGATGCACTGTGCGGCGGAATCGGCTCTTTGATCATATTGGCCCGGCAGGAATTCCACAGCGATGAGCTTTTCATTTTCCTGAACAAAAATATTTTCATCGAAGACATCGTCTACAGGAGGTTCAGAGAAAACCATGGTTTTTGCTTTCTCATAGTCTTCATCGGTAATGCCTTCCACGTCATAGCGCTGCAGAAGCCTTACCTTCTTGATTCCTTCGATCAGAAGATTTTCCTTGATTTCAGAGAACAGCTTTGAAGCCTCGACGTCAAACCCCGGCTTCTTTTCCACGTAAACTCTTTTTACAGCCATTTAAAGCTTACCTCGCTCATATAATTTGTAGAAAAAAGTAGTTCCGACCCCATCATTATAAAGGATTGAGCACCTAAAAAAAAGGCTTAAACCTTCCAATTGATAAAGGCTTAAAGCAACGCGGGCTTGTGCGTTTTGCTCGAGCTGTTCTCAATAGCTCTTTCGGTTGAATGTATATGTTTCCTTGGCTTTCATGGAGGCCTTTTTCTCATCCCCTTTTTAGGTGATACAACGGTATGGTGAGATTTGATCAAGCATCAAACGTAAATATCGTGAATATGATATAAGGCGTGTATTTTGGTTACGAGGTAAAGGTATGTCCGAGGGTTTCATTAGACACATGTTTCCGGGCGGAAACACTCCCGGTGGTTTTTTTAGCTATTACCGCTATGTTATTGAGAATACAGAAGCCAGGCGGATCTTTGTCCTAAAAGGCGGCCCAGGCACGGGCAAAAGTACTTTTATGAGAAAAATCGGGCTGGAGCTGGCCAAGAAAGGCTATAACATAGAATTCATGCATTGCTCCAGCGATAACAACAGCCTCGACGGTGTTGTGGTTCCCGCTCTGAAAGTTGCCATTATTGACGGTACCGCTCCACATGTGGTCGACCCGGTCTACCCCGGTGCTATCGACGAAATCATCAACCTGGGCCAATTCTGGAACGAGGAGGGCTTCACCGAGTCCCGCGAGGCTATCCTCTCGATCAGTAAAAAAATTAAAGGCTGCTTTACAACAGCCTACAGGTACTTAAGCGCCGCCGCTTCCTTGAAGGAAGACACCGAGTCTATTTATGAGGAAGCCTTGAATAAATTGAAAGAAAACACCTTTATCCACCAGCTTACCACATCCGTTCTGGGTGGCAACGACCAAGGTGCTAGTGGACCGGGAAAAGAAAGGCGTCTGTTTGCCAGCGCCATCACTCCGCGAGGCTTTTCTGACTTTCTTGACAGTATCTGCAACACAGAAAAGATCATTCGCCTGTGTGCGCCTGCCGGCGGGTCAACCAGGAAGATTTTGGAGCATATCCGGGACGAAGCTGTTTTCAGAGGAATGGCCATAGAGTCCTATTTTTGTCCCATGTGTCCGACCAGGCTTGAACATCTGGTCATAGCGGAAAGAGGTCTGTCCATCATTACCGCCAACGAATACCATGATATCAGCGATATCAATAACGAAAATTGTACAACCTACCATATTAATGAATTCTATAGCAAGGAAATCTTAGAGAGCTACGCCAAGCAATTGGGCTTTAACCGGCTTTACACTGATGCTCTGCTGCAGCGTGCCGTAGAATGTATCTCTGAGGCCAAGGCGGCCCATGATGATCTAGAAAAGCACTATATTAAGAATATGGACTTTGAAAGAATTACACTTTACAGAGACGGTCTCATTGAAAAGATCCTGTCCTACGCGTAGGCAGGAGCGCACATGACGATCTCCAGCTTGAACTGGCCTTGGTCACACTTGACAACCATATTACCGTCATATTTTTTGACGGTGCGCTCAATACTGTGCATACCGAGGCCATGAAGCTCGAGAGAGGGCTTGGATGAGCGGAAGTACTTGCCTTCCCGCTGAGGAAGCTGATCGATAGTATTGGAAACCACGATAACAAGGTAAGAATCACGATATGACATAGATAGGGCAATTTCTTTTCTGAGCGCGGTATTTCTAATTCGCCTGCAGGCCTCAATGGCATTATCCAGGGAGTTTCCCAATATCGCACAAATATCGGTAGGCGCAATACGAAGATTAGAAGGAAGACTCAGCTCATTCCTGATCTCAATGCCTACCTTATTAGCAATCATAAATTTATCATTAAGAAGGGCATCGATAACCGGATTACCGGTATCGATGACCTTTTCCGTGTCTGAGACATTGACCAGATTTTCGATGTAACGGCCCAGCTCCTGGTTATTATTATATTTATAGAGGTTATAGATACAATTCAAATGGTTCTTGAAATCATGGAGGGCCTCTGACAAAATGGCTCTGTTCTCAGCCAGCTTGTTATAGTGGTTAAGCTGCATCTCAAGCTGTTTTTCTATCAGCTTGTATTTATATTCCTTGTCCATCTGGCGAAGCAATCCCTCAAAAATAGCAAAGACAAGGGCATTGACGTACATGAGGCCCACGTAGGCTACCAATATCCATGTAAGGTCCTGAATATTATACCTGAGAACAATATCCAAAATCAGAATTGCAACGAGTATACAAATGATCGGTATAACAAGCAGAAAAGCAAAATAAACCTTTCCAATCTCTTGAATACGTGATTTTCTGAAGTTACAAATCAGCTTGATGACGGCGAAAGATAGAATATTCTTTAACGAGGTACCTATTAACTTTAAAAGAGGATCAGTCTGAATTTTAATGGTTTCAATATTCAAGCTAAGTACAAGGATACACATAGACATAAGTTCAATAACGACCAGGATCGCAAGTAATAAAAAACAGGAAAACAGCCTCATCGATACTCTTCCTGAATAAAGCAGGAGAACTATGGCAGACGATATGACAATGAAGTTGATTAATAAGGCATTTGGCACATCATAGAAGTATATGCTGACCGAATACTGCATGATGAAGGCTGCAAGAAATATGAGAATCTTTTTAGTCCTTACAGCCTCTTTAGCCTGATGGAAACCACTCATAAAGGTGAAGATCAAAAGCACCTCAAAGAGTGATGTTCCTGCCTCAACTAATAACCAACTCAAACTATGCGTCATATCGAGCACCTCGCAAGATAACTGGTAAAGCTGTCAAAAACCAATTTAAAGCGATGTTCACTTAAGGGAAGAACAACGCCGTTTTTCAGTACAACATTGTTTTTGTTGATTCTTTGGATGTAAAGCATATTGACCAAATAGCTTTTGTGAATTCTTATGAAATCGTATTTTTTAAGCTTTTCTTCTTCAGCTGTTATGCTGGCATAATAAGTAAATTGATTCGTTGACGTATAGATGATAATTCTGCGAAGAAGGCTCTCCAGATACATGATCTTATTTATTTCGATGTTTTCTAGCCCATTTTCCCTCGTAAAGAATGAATACTTTCGGTTTCTGTCATTCTTAATCTCACCTAAGGCTTTCAAAAAAACGTGCTTGAATTTTTCTTCCGTGACAGGTTTAATGAGGTACCAAAAGGGTTTGAACTCAAAGCTTCCAAATACATAATCGACCAACGAGGTAATAAAAATGATTATTGTTTTATCGTCGTAGCCGCGGATAAACCGTGCTGCTTCAAATCCGTTCATTCCTGTCATCTTAATGTCCAGAAAAATGAGATCAAACTTCTTTCCTTGGGAACATGCCTCTACAAGCTGTTCGCCAGAAGAAAATGTCTCCATATCTATCTCGGAGATTTCATCCTCATAGTCAGCTATACAGTTTCTGATAAACTTTAATACAAGGTCTGTGTAGACCTTTTCATCATCACAGACAGCTATGTGCATCTTTCCCCCCGAATGGATCTCAGCAGAATACGTTCCAAGTTTTTTTTCATTTAAAAAAGAACAACCTGCATGAGCAAGATTATCATACCAGATTTGGGAATAGCCTTTCAATGTTTTGCCTCTCTTTCTTTAATAAAAATATCCCAACCTAATCATTCATTAAGCTGGGATAAAGTTGGGTATAAGGAATGGTAAACCCATTAAGGTTGAGGTTATAAGGGGATTTTTCATTTTTTAAGCATTCTTACCTGCTGTGGCATTTTGGGTTGGTTCATAAATACGATGCAACTGGTGAAATTACTTAAGTACGCGGCTGAAAAAGCAACGGCTGCCACAATTTTTGCTAAGAACATTCCGAATCCTTTGAAAATCATAGCTTATTCACCTCTTTCATCTATTATTTTGGCTAGCGCCAATATAGAAACAACACTCATCATGGCCGTGGTTATAAGAAATGCCACAGGTACGAAGCTTGGAATCCAAAGAGTAAAAACCATTATGAGAAGCCACTCTGATGCTGCAATCAATCGGCTCATTCTCTTAAAGCTCTTGTACTCGTCACCAGCGAAGGGCCTGTTAGCATGCTCAATAGGAGCCATAGCAAAGATAGCAATCAGAGAACCGGTCCCCAGTACAAGTGATAGGGGCCCTTTTAGATCAACTGGAATAATCAACGCACATACCATGAAAGAACAGAAAACTGTAAGAAATGTTAAAATGCAGCCTAGATGAGTTTTTGCGTGGTACCCTCCGGAGTAAACTCGCAATATTGCAAAAGAGATTAAGTAGATGAGTGTTTCTTTCAAGAGGCCTGTCAGCATTCCGATGATCACAACTATGACAGTATTTACCAAAGTAGATATCAGAGCTTCCATTCCATATTGATAGATTTCCTTATCTTCCTCTTTCACAATTTGCATGTCGAGAAGATTTTGTGTAAGCTTGTGAGCAAATTGCTGTAGCATTTTCCTCACCCCTTTGCTATGTTCCAATTATAACAGCAAAAAAAAGCTCAAAAATTGAAATGTAACAACTGCGGCTTGAAATGTAATAACTGCGGATTTTCCCAGTTTTGTGATATTATTGTTGTAACTTAAGTTATTTTTTATTTTATTATTATAAAATTTCCCTTTAAAACGGAAAAAGCACTGTGCATAGCACAGTGCCTTTCTCCGTTTACTGAAATGATGATAACCTTGGTACTCATTCAACATGAAACACGTATCTTGGCGGGGGGGCGTTGGATGCGTCTTTCATCTTGGGCCCTGTCTCTTATACACATC
>JAOABT010000111.1 GCA_026418215.1 Clostridia bacterium
TCCCAAACCAAGCGCGCTACCAACTGCGCTACACCTCGAAGCGTGACGTGTATTGATTATACATGGTTCGGGGCTGTATTTCAAGCCCCAATTTCTTCTTCAGCGAGCCCTTCCGCCTCCCCTTCAGCCTCGTTCTGATGCTTTTTCTCAATGGCCATGTACCACACCATTGCCCCAACACACAGAGCTAAAAAGAGAACTGTTATAAAGAAGATGAGCCTTGGTTCGAAGGCATAGATAAACCCGGAGACAGCCCCTATGACGGCACTCAAAATAGATGTAACGGTATTGACCAAAGAGTAAATGCCAGCCCGTTCACGGCCATCGGATACATCGGCAAACAATGCGTTGTTAAACGGTGTAAAAATGCCATAACCAAAGGCATAAAGTCCGACGGCCAGAATGGCAAAAACCATGAAGCCAGCCGGAATGAGCGTTACGCCAACCAGCGCTAAGGCCTGCAAAACAAGTCCGAGCACAATACTTCCCGACACATGCTTTTTAGATATCAACGGATTGATGACTAGAAAGACAAACAGCATGACACCCGCATAAACAGCACCCAGTACTGATACAGTGGCCTTGTCGATGCCAATATGGTCAGTCATAAAGGGTGCAAAGAACATACTGTTAAAGGCACCTAAGGGAATCGTCAGGTTGAATAATATCTGAAGCAGGACAATAACGCCCAGTCTTCTGTTTCTAAAGACAAGGCCAAAGGCCCCTCCGTAAAGGCCCTTCTTCATGACCTCCCGAAGCTTAAGACCCTTGTGCTCGGCCAGGATCTGGCGGCCTGCCGCCGTTTCAGTATAGTACTTGTTTCTGAGGAATATCATAATCGTCATGCTCACAATGGCAAAAACCATGAAAACCCGCTCCGACTGCACAATTCCCCTGTTGGCAACAAGAAGCCCTGCCAGCGGAGTTATAATTCCCAGTGCAATATTGATGATATTGAGAATATTGAAGGCCGCTTTACGCTGCTCGGAGTCCGCATCCTCTACCACCATAAGATTCCAAGAAACCGCCACAATCTTTACAACGTTATTGACGACCGTAGCAATAATAAACATCAAAAAGCTTCGCGAGATGAGGAAAAGAATAATCGCCACTGGCCAGGAGATAAAATCAAAAATCAATGTTGTTTTCCGCCTGCCCAGATAGTCTGTCACAACTCCCCCAAATAGCGAAAAGAAGGCTCCCGAAATAAACCCGGCTGCAATAATACCGCCGAATTGCTGCTCCGTGATGCCCATCTCTTTCATGTAGAGGCTCAAGTAGAAGTTATAGAATATGAAGGGAATACCCCACAGCGGTTCGAATATGACTGAAACCCTGGTATTTCCTCTTAAAATCATGAAGGACTGAATGATTTTCAGCTGCTTGAGTTTATTAAACATACACATGCCTCTTTAAGTTAACCGTTTTACCTTTGTATATTCATTCTATCATACGACCTACTTTATCAACAATGCATTAAACTGTCATCTTATGCGTTTATCTTGCACTTCTGCCATAATTGTCATTATAATGAATTGTTACGAAAGGTTTTATAGGAAGGACATAAAACAATGCTTCAAAAGGTACTTTCAAGAGCCCGCAAGGCCATCATGGACTATGAAATGATTAAGGACGGGGATAAGGTCGCCGTCGGCGTATCAGGCGGAAAAGACAGTCAGCTTCTCCTTATTACACTGCGGGAGCTTCAGCGCTTCCTGCCTGTTAAATTCGAACTTGTTGGCATTACCGTTGCATTAGGCTTTCCAAGCTTCGATGTTAAGGCCCTACTAGACTTCTATAACAGCTCGGGTGTTGATTACCATATTGAGGATACATCTATTTCACAAGTTGTTTTTGAAGCCCGGAATGAGAAAAATCCCTGTTCTCTTTGTGCCAACATGAAACGCGGTGCGATTTATAACGCTGCCAAGGGCTTGGGCTGCAACAAGGTGGCCTTTGCCCACCATATGGACGACGTGATTGAGACCCTTTTGATGTCCCAGATTTATGAGGGGCGCATACATACCTTTTCACCCGTTACTTATATGGACAGAAGGGACATAACCTTGATCAGACCCCTTATTTATACCGAAGAGAAGATGGTCCGTGCCACCGTCCGTGACCTTGATCTTCACCCTATCGGCAGCGGCTGCCCGGTTGACGGCATCACCAAACGCCAGACTGTGAAAGACCTGATTGTGGGCCTTACCAAGGAAAACCGCCATATCAAGGCCAACCTGTTTGGCTCCATCCAAAGGGCTGGCATCAGCGGCTGGAAGCTTGAAGGGCATTCCAAAGGCGCTTCTCAAGGCTAACAGGTTTCAGCAATAGGCTGCTCATCGAAAGTGCAGAAAGATAACTTTATTCTTGAGGAGTTGTATGTACGAGGATGTTCTTCAGTTTTTACGAGGCGTAGAAGCATACGGCCGTATCAGGATCGTCCTGTTGAAAGCGAGAGAATTGATATTCTACTGAAAGCAGCCATGGCCGCTCCTTCAGCCTGTAACACCAATACTACGG
>JAOABT010000202.1 GCA_026418215.1 Clostridia bacterium
AGCTTGATCTGCCTGGGTTTAAACTCATAAGCAAGAGTTATGAGGTGGGGTTCAGCGATGGGAAGGCAGACATAACATTGATGGTTGTTCCCCAAGAAGAGGGTTCTTATAGGAGTGAGAGTGATACAGCTGAGATTAGGACTGTAAGAGGCATAAAATACTTTATTCAGGGAGGAACACTTAACTGGGATGAAGTTGATGATGACGGGAAGTGGAGTGGCGGGCAGACCTATAACAAGACAATCAGCTGGTACGGTGATGCGCTTAAATTCACCATCAGCGCTATGGATTCTGCAGGCAGGGGTGAAAGGTTAAGCTTCCTGAAGCCTGAGTTGCTGGCCGACGTCAAAGATATCACAAAGCTGAGTTTCAAAGAGAATGGTTTCAAAAAGAAATCTGAGAAGTGGGTAATGGAATACCAAAACCAAGCTGTGAATCTAAAAATTACCGCAGTTCCGTTTTCTTTAATTGAAGAGAAATATGGTATTAATTCAGAGAAAACGGATACGAAGCAAAAGAAAATGAAGCAAAGGCAAGGCAATGAAATCAACGTGTTAGCACCCGTAAAGACCGATTATAGGATAGATTATCGGTGCTACTCCAACGGATTTATGTATGAGCTGGATGCTTGGGTTCCGAACAATTTTCAAATTGAGAGATTTAAAAATGGCCTCGATCAATTCGATAAGGACTTTGTATTGTCCGTCGTAAAAAAACTTGAGGGTGAAAAGCAGTAGTAGCTTGCAGGCTGGTTCCCCTTAACAGCGTACTAATGCTCAAAGGTAATCCGTATACATGGTCAAATACCTGTCTATATAATCTCAATGCCTTCCAGATTCAGCATGGACAGCCTGACTTCCGGATACCCGAGCCTTCTTGTGCTCACGAAGGGACCATGGCAGTCTGAGCCTCCGGAGATACAGAGCTTGTTTTCTTTGCAGAGCTTAAGGCAATAGGCTGTGACCTCGTCACCGTTTTCGGGATGGTAGCATTCAATCCCGCCGATGCCGAAATCCAGCATCTTAGCGATATTTTGCTTATAGTTTGTCCCGTACATGTTGCTGCCGGGGTGAGCAAGGATAGGCGTGCCGCCTGCCTCGCGAATGGTTTTGACAGCCAGCTCAGGCGAGGCAAACTGAACCTCTCCAAAGGAAGCTCCCCATTCGGAAAAAAGCTTGAAAAAGTCCTTGTGGCTGGTGCAAAGCCCCTTGTCGACAAGATAATTAAGGCTCTTCCAGCCGCCGCGCCTGCGGTCGTTTTCATAGGCCTCATATTCTTCAAAAGAGACTTGGGGATACTTTCTCGCAAGGTAGCGGATTCCCATATCGTCCTTTTCGTCAATAAGCCTCTGGTTGGAAGCCACAAGCTCAGATAGACCGGAATGAGAAGGATTAATGCCTAGCCCCAGAATATGAAAGGTTTTATTATTGAACATGGTTGAGATCTCAACCCCTCTGATGAAGGATAGCTCCAATTCCATCGCAAGCTTTTCGCCTCTGGCGATATGGGCGGTTGTATCGTGATCGGTGATGGCAAACAGCCCGATGCCGTGCTCCTGAATTTTCGGCACAAGCTCCTCAGGAGTCCAGGTCCCGTCAGATGCCGTTGTATGGATATGAAGATCAGCCTTTATATCATGGTTCATGGTGATTCCTCCAACAAAAAATCCGCCTTTTCTTTTAGCATGCCCTATCTCATGGCATTATCCTGCTGCAAGATTTTTGTAATTAGTATAACATAAGCCATCATGATGATAAAATACTGGGGATGTGTTAAAATGATTTCATGTTTGCCAGATACATTTTATGGGAGGTTCAACCTTGGGAAAGATACCAGAGTCTATTTTGGAAACCGTTGCGCGGCTGGAGCAAAGAATCGGCTATAAATACCGAAACAAGCAGTTTGCAGTCAATGCGCTCATTCACAGCTCCTATTCCAACGAACATCACAGCTTTGCCGCCAAGAACAACGAAAGACTGGAGTTCTTGGGCGATGCCATTCTGGATTTTGTTTTGAGCTTGATGCTTTATAATGATAAGAACAGCTTCAGCGAAGGCGAAATGAGCAAAATGCGGGCGTTGATCGTATGCGAGGCCTCGCTTTCAGTCTGTGCGCAAGAGATGAACCTGGGCGAGCTTATCCTCTTGGGCAGGGGAGAGGAGTCCAATGGCGGAAGATCACGCCCATCGATTTTGTCAGACGCCCTTGAAGCCATTATAGGCAGCATTTATCTCGATGGCGGTATGGAAGAGGCTGAAGGTTTTATTATGGGGCTTCTGGGTGAAACCTACAATAAAGCTGTCAGCGGCATGCTTTTTATGGACTATAAAACGGCTCTTCAGGAGGAACTCCAAAAGTCAGGGGATATTCAGATCCAGTATAAGCTGGTCGAGGCTAACGGCCCGGATCACTCAAAGACATTTAAAATAACTGTTTACGCTAATGGAAAGCCTATTGGAACCGGGGTTGGAAAGTCCAAAAAGGATGCCGAGCAAATGGCCGCCAAAGCAGCGCTTGAAGAAATGAACCAGGCGCAGTAGAAAGGCTTAATGCGTGGATAAAAAACGTCATGTCAATATTCCGGTATTTATACCTCAAAAGGGCTGCCCGCAGGCCTGCGTTTTCTGTAATCAGCGAAGAATCAGCGGCACGCAGAGGGCACCAGATCTTGCAAGGGTGCGTCTTATCATTGAGGAGCAGCTTACAACCCTTTCAGCAGGAGATGAGGTGGAAATTGCCTATTTTGGCGGCAGCTTCACCTGTATTCCTCGGGAAGAGATGATGCAATACTTAAGTCTGGCTCATACTTATGTTCAAGCAGGACTTGTTAAGGGGATAAGGCTGTCCACAAGGCCTGATGGCATCAGTGAGGATATAATGTCCATCCTTAAGGCTTACGGTGTTACAACTGTGGAGCTGGGTGTGCAAAGCCTGGATAACGAAATACTAAGAATAAGCAAACGAGGCCATACCATTACTGACTCAGTAAAGGCTTGCAGACTCATAAAGGAAAGCGATATAAAGCTTGGTATTCAAACCATGATTGGTCTTCCCGGAGACACGCTTGCTAAAGCCTTGAATACGGCAGAGCAGGTCTTAAGGCTTGGGCCGGACATGGTCAGAATTTATCCCGCCCTTGTTTTATCGGGCACCGAGCTTGAAGAGATGTATATAAAGCTGTCTCTTATACACATCT
>JAOABT010000208.1 GCA_026418215.1 Clostridia bacterium
TTTTCGCTGAAGCTTACGAATTCTGCGGGCCATTTGCTTCTCGGTATATTGGAACGGAGGTCTGGAATAATAAGGGTGCTTGTTGTATTGAATGCAGCCTCCCAGGCCTAAAATGCGAAGTCCGTTAAAGACGACGAGACGGTCTTCGATGCTGTCGCAGCCGCCGGGTTCCTGCTCCTCGTATTCGGTGTCATGGTTTCCGTGGACATAAAAAACGGGTGCTTTAATCATTGTAGCCAAAAAAGAGAGGTAATCATTCTTCAAATCACCGCAGGATATGATGAGATCGATGCCTGAAAAACGTACAGGGTCAAAATGATCCCAAATATAGTCATTCTCAAGGTCGGCTACAAGTAAGATGCGCATGCTGCCCTCCCGCTATTACTATTAGCATTATAAGACAATAAAAATGCATTCACAAGAGAAAAAAGCTTAAACCTTAAGGCCGCATCTGATATAATAGTCTAAATATATGGGCGGTACCCCTTCCTTTGAAAGGAGAAAACACAATGAAGAAAGTGGGACTCGCGCTTTTAGGGGCCGGAACCATCGGCAGCGGTGTACTGAAGGTCCTGAAAGAAAACGGCGAGATGATCAAAAATCGTGAAGGACTTGAGATAGAGGTCAGAAGGATTCTTGTTCGCGATAAAAATAAAAAGCGTAATATTCCGGTCGATCCCGATCTTTTAACCGACAAGCCCGAGGAAATTTTCCTCGATGAGAGCATTGATGTTATAGCCGAATTCATGGGCGGCGAGATGCCGGCCTTTCAATACATCCGTGATGCCTTAAGACAGGGTAAATCGGTCATTACCGCCAATAAGGAAGTCATCGCCAAGCATTGGGATGAGCTTGAGGACGAGGCCAGGAAATCGGGTGCAGGCCTTTATTTTGAAGCCAGCGTTGCAGGTGGCATTCCCATCATAAAATCCGTCAGAAGATCCTTGCAGGCTAACAATATCCTTAAATTCATGGGCATTATCAACGGAACCACCAACTTTATCCTCACCCGTATGAGCGAGGAAGGAAGAGACTTTGCCGATGTTCTGGCCGAGGCCCAGCGCCTTGGCTATGCTGAGCCCGACCCAACCGCCGATGTCGAGGGCTACGACGCCCGCTACAAGCTCTCCATTCTTTCAACCATATGCTTCCGTAACCGCGTTGCCGTCGATAATATTTACTGTGAGGGTATCACCAAAATATCCGCCGACGATATTGAATACGCAAGACAGCTTGGCTTCGGTATCAAGCTTTTGGCTATAGCAAAGAAGCAGAACGGGAAAATAGAGGCCAGAGTGCATCCGACCTTCATTCCCCTGTCCCACCCTTTGTATGCTGTCAGAGATTCCTATAATGCTATCTATATTGAAGGCGATATGGTTGGCAACCTCATGTTCTATGGCCGGGGAGCGGGAGATCTACCAACAGCCAGTGCGCTGGTTTCAGATATCGTCACAGCCTGCCAGAACGAGGGGGCACATCACCGCACCCGTTTAGACGAAGAGGCTGTGGCCTTCGAGAAGGATTGGAAGGATGAATACTATTTAAGACTTGTTGTGAGCGATAAACCCGGCGTATTGGCTGAAATCGCAGGCATTCTGGGCCGTCATAACGTGAGCCTGGATTCGGTTATGCAAAAGCTTCGCGGCAACGACAAGGCCACGCTTATCTTTATCACCCATGAGGCACACGAGGACTGGATTAATGGTGCGTTAACCGAAATGCGCAGCCATCCGTCGGTTATCTCGGTGGAAAGCGTTATCCGTGTAGAACGATAAGGAGCAGGGGAAAACATGAACCAACAAGAGCTTTTAGCTTCAGTAAAATATAACAGCGACGGCCTTGTTCCGGTGATCACCCAGGATGCCGAAAACGGCGAAGTCCTGATGATGGCCTGGATGAACGAAGAGGCCCTTAAGCTCACGCTGGAAACTAAGAGAGTCACTTATTTCAGCAGAAGCCGCCAGTCGCTCTGGAAAAAAGGCGAGACCTCGGGCCATTTCCAGAAGCTGATTACAATGGCCATCGACTGTGACGGAGATACCCTGTTAGTCAGGATCATACAGACCGGAGCGGCATGTCATACCAACAACCGGTCATGTTTTTATAGAAATGTGGAAGTTTAGGAAGGATGGATCACATGAGTGAGAATCTCAACGTATTAAAAGAGGTCTATGATGTTGTTGTTGACCGCAAGGCCAACCCGAAGGAAGGCTCCTATACCAATTATCTTTTGGGCAAGGGCATTGATAAGATTTGTAAGAAGGTAGGAGAAGAGGCTGCAGAGGTCATCATCGCTTCAAAGAACAATTCCTTCGAAGAAACCCGCTACGAAATTGCCGATCTTCTCTACCACCTGACTGTGCTGATGGTCAATCAGGGCCTTACCTGGGACGATATCTGCCAGGAGCTGGAAAAGAGAAGGTAGGAATTTGTAAACAAAGCTCCGGACAATATTTAAGGCATAGTAGATTAGGCTATAACAAGGTTAGGATATATATCAGGTTGTACGTAAGCTTATGGCACCGGGGAAGAAGCTAAGTCCGGATACGGTGTAACGTTGAGCTATCTATCAAGCCCTTTAAAGCTGTTTATAAGAATTTATCGCATAACCGGCCTCGTTCATTCAATTGAACGGGGTTTTTGTTTTATAAGGCCGATCACCTATTTAGTAAGGCCTATCACTCGTTTGGGGGGAACTTTATACGGTTTGTTAAAAACGAGTTGCTTTAAGGCTCGGGGTGCTGTTACAATAAAAATGTAAAAAACTGTAGAAAGAAGATAAATCATGGATATTGGACAGGTATTAGGAGGCAAGTATCGAATCCTCGAGATTCTGGGGCAAGGCGGCTTTTCCGTTGTTTATCTGGCTGAAAATCTTGTCCTCAACAATCAATGGGCCATCAAAGCTATTTCACGGTCCAGCCCCAGCTTTTCCTATGAACTTAAGGAGATCGAAATTCTCAAAAATCTCAATCATCCGATGCTACCGCGCATCACGGATTATCTCGAGGATGAGGCTGCATGCTATATGATTATGGACTATATCCACGGGACAAACCTCCTGGACTATCTCCAGAGAAATGGAAAAGTTCAGGAGAGAACGCTCATCGTATGGGCTAAAGAGCTTCTCGAGGTCTTAAGTTATTTACATAGCCGGATGCCCCCGATTGTTTACAGGGATTTGAAGCCCGGTAACCTTATTCTGGATGAGTCTCAGAAACTCCGCCTTATTGATTTCGGGACGGCGCGCTTAAACCGCGAAGGGGCACTGGAGGATACACTCTATATCGGAACACAGGGCTATGCAGCTCCTGAGCAATACGGCTATGGAGTCAGCGATGCCCGTACCGATCTTTACACTCTTGGAATGACCTTGATTCACCTGGCTACAGGTCTTCATCCTTCGAGGATAGAACCCCAACAACTATCTTCACATTTAGCGCAAGCGGGCCTTTCAAAATCCTTTATTCAATTTATATATGCCATCACACGCCTAAAGCCGGAAGAGAGACCATCAAGCTGTACTGAGGCACTCAGCCTTCTCCATGAAGATGCCGGCCCCAGGTTTTTCTTTCGTCCTAAAGCAGCCGGTAATACTAAAACGGCCATAAAAAGCGTTATAGCAGTGGCTTCGGTGCTGCCAGGGTCCGGTGCAACCTCTCTTTGCTTTGGCATAGGGTGCTTTTTGACTCGAAAGGGCTATAACGTCAATATTGTTGAAATGAATCAGAGCGGCGATTTTGCAGAGCTTCAAGCTATTCTGAAGCAGAACGGGCATGTCATAAAGGAACTAAAAAGTAGTTTTGAGGCTTTTAAAATGGTATTTTACAAGGGGATTTCTGATCTTCAGGAGGTGCCGAGGAAGGGTGCTGAAATCCTCATTTTGGATTTAGGGATGCTTTCTCACGAGCGGCAGGCTAAAGAAATGAACCGTGCGGATATCCCTATCATTCTATGTCCGCATACCCTCTGGAAGCTTTCAAGAATCAAGGTTCAGAAGGATCGATTCTATTCCTGGAACCCTCATGATGAATGGATTTATGGGCTTTTTTCTTCACAAAAAGACGAGGAGCGGTTTATACAAAAAGAAACAGGCCTTCATAGGCTTGTCTCTCTCCCGAATTTTTCTGATCCGTTTAACCTCAGTAAGGAAGAAATGAAACAAATGGGCAAGGCCCTTGAGCAGACCTTTGAGCTTTCAGGCCTTAAGGTGAAACTAGGCTGATCTAAGAAACAAAGAAAGGGTTCTCGTTAGATCGAGAACCCTGTAGTGAGTAGAAGAACTACGAAAAGTGAAGTAACCAGTGTCAAAATTAATGAGAAAACAAAGGCCACACGAATGACCTTGTTTTCCTCACCCAGCTTATCGATGGATGCAGCGGCATTCTGAAGCTTTGCAGGCGATATGATGCTTGCAAGGCTGTCTCTTATACACATCT
>JAOABT010000220.1 GCA_026418215.1 Clostridia bacterium
CTGATATTCTGAAGACCGTTGATCAGAATGGGGATCTGGCTGCAATTCTGCCGGCATTCCTGCAAATTGGGGCACATCTCGACAAGAATAAGCTCAAGATCCTTGGCCACTCTCATAATCTCGTCCAGCCCCTGCAAGTCAAACGCATTTTCATCATTCTGACGAAACAAGGCATCCTTAAGATTGAGCCTTGAAAAGGCCAAGCTCTTCTCGTCAAACTCATAGGTTTTGGTCTGTTCGTTGTAATCGATATATTCGCCCGTTAGAATAGAGCCCTCGAGCTTTATTTCTTCGAGATGCAAAAGCTCCACCTCAGAGAGCTCCGAGGTTAGAATGGCCTCAAGATCCCCTTTGCTCATGTCGGTAGCTACAAGGAAGATAATGGATTCAGGAGGGGTCTCGCCCTCATTGACCATGATGGCGTCAATTCTGTCCCTGGAAGGCTTGCTGGCAAGGATTTGGGAATGCTTCAAAAGCTCCTCGTAGGCCATCCACGCGCGAACGGTTTTAAAGGCGGAATCTGAGCGCGTTTTCAAATAGATGCCCAGCAGTAACTTTCCCGTTTCAATGGAGGATTTGGCGGCCTCCAGTAGGGTGCTGCTGACCTTAAAGACATTAGCGTCGTCTGTGGCCTTTTCATCATCCTTTTGGGCTGTAATCCTGCCATTTTTCATATCAATTAAGGCCTCGACAAGCAGCGAAGCATCCAGCTCGTCCTCACCGCGTCCCTGAGAGGTCACCTCGACAAATTGAGACAGGTGGTCGTAAACCTTTAAAAAGAGCTCAAGCTTTTCTGTTGTGATAAAAGACTTGCCGTCTCTGATGCCCTGGATGATATCCTCCATTTTATGAACAAGCTGTGAGGTATTGGTATAGCCCATTGCCGCGCTTGAACCCTTAATGGTGTGAACCGAACGGAAAAGGGTATTGATAAGATCGGGCTGTTCAGGGTTTCTCTCCAGCTCTATAAGGCACTCTTCCATCTTTTCAAGATGCTCTCGCGTCTCCTCAAAGAATAGGGCTTTGTATTCGTCTTCTCTGCTCATGTCTATGCATCTCCTTGGTTTAAGGAAAACTTCTGCTTAATACTTCATGTAGATTGCCGGACTCACGTATTTCAAACGGAGGGATTTGTTTGGCAGCGCTTCTGAGTGCCCTGTAAACAAAAGTCCCCCTTCATTAAGCGCATTGTAAATCCTGCTGATGAGCTCGGACTGTGTATTCTTATTAAAATAAATCATGACATTCCGACAAAAAACAATGTCGAATTTCTTCCGAAAGGGAAAATCATTCATCAGATTAAAGGAACGAAAGGACACCAAGTCCTTGATCTCCTGCTTGACCCCGCAATACTCTCCCGTTTTAAAGAAATACTTGAGGGCATAGGCCCGGGGGATATCATTGAGAACCCCAATCGGGTAAATTCCTCTTTGAGCCTTTGATAACACGCTGGTATCGATGTCGGTGGCCAGCACCTTGACATTGACCTGTTCTGAAAAGGCTTCTTTAAGCACCATAGCCAGCGTGTAAGGCTCCTCCCCTGTTGAGCTTGCGGCACTCCAGGCCCTGATTTCACCTGCCTCCATAATGGCAGGGTTATGGGCGAGGATGCTCTGGACATGCTGGAGGATATAGTCAAAATGCTGACTTTCACGAAAAAAGTCTGTTTTATTGACCGTAATGGTATTAATAAAGTCCTGGATCAGCTCGGCAGGACGCCCCAGGACAATGGCGCTGACAAAGGTGTCATAGTCCTGGATGCCGTTCCTGCGCATAGCCTTGTCCACACGGCTCAACAGAATATCCTTCTTTTCACGTCCGTATTGAATGCCATAGCGTTGACTTATGATGTCATAAAGCTTTGTATAGTGGTGCTCGGTGAAACGATTGCTCATGATGCCGCCTTTTCATGGAGGGATTCAGGACTCTTAAAAGTCCTGATCCTCTTCCAGAGGGATAATGTCAGAGGGGGAAACGACCTTTGTCTGCTTGGCTGGAACCGAATGCTTTTCGGAAGTCAGCTGGTGCTTGTGTGTTACCGGCAGAGCCTTCTTAGCGGTGGCAGAGTGAGCCGTAACGGCCTTGCGATGGGTCTCATGAACCAAGGCATCGGCTGCAGCTGCGCCCTTTACAAACATCATAAGCTCAGTCACGATTTCTTCAAGCTCAACCGACTGGTTTCTGAGCTCTTCAGAGGAGGCGGCGCTTTCCTCACTGGTTGCGGCATTCTGCTGGGTAGCCTTTTCCATCTGGGAGATGGCCTTGGTAACCTGAGAAACACCTCTCAGCTGCTCATCGCTTGCGGCTGTGATTTCTGCAATAATGCTGTTGACCTTCTCGGCTCTCTGGTTAATTTCTTCTAGTGAGTGGGCAACCTCTGCCGAGATATCAACGCCCTGCTTGGAGAGCTCAATGTTCTGTTCGATGATGGCTGCTGTGTCCTTTGCAGCCTGAGCGCTTCTCTGGGCCAGATTTCTAACCTCCTCGGCCACAACGGCGAAGCCCTGTCCGGCCTCTCCTGCACGAGCGGCCTCCACAGCGGCGTTCAGGGCGAGGATATTGGTCTGGAAGGCTATTTCATCGATGACTTTAATGATCTTGGAAATTTTATCACTGGACTTTTTGATTTCGTTCATGGAAGTGCTCATATCCACCATCTGCTGTGTACCCTTTGAAGCGGCATCACGCGCCTGCTGGGAGAGCATGGAGGCCTGTCGCGTATTCTCAGTATTCTGCTTGACCATCGAGGTGGTTTCATCCATGGTTGCAGAGGTTTCCTGAATGGAAGCCGCCTGCTCGTTGCTTGCTTCGGCGAGCTGCTGGCTGGCTGCCGCAAGCTGTGCGGACGCCGAGGCAACAGAACGCGAGGACTCGGAAAGTCTGTCTGTAACCTTTGAGAGAATCTTGGTGATGCTGCGGGAGATTGAAAGACTCAATGCAATGGCAGCCACAATACCCACGAGAAGAACTACCAACAAAATGATATTGGAGGTTCTGCTGCTGGCAGAAAGATTCATATCCTGCTCGCGGCCGGTTTTGACGTTATTGATAAAATGGGTATCAATATAGGCCTTGGCATCCTTATAGGGGGTGACCGCAGGACCTCTGAGAATTTTGTAGGCCTCGTCCTCCTTATTGTTCTGACATAAGGAGGCCATCTGATCAAGGTATCCCTTATAGGTTGCCAAATTATTCTTAAAGGTCTGGTAATCCTGCTTTTCCACATCGCCCTTTAAGCTCTTTGCGTATACATCTGAAATCACCTCGATCGTTTTATTATTGTTCTCTATACCGGTGACATATTTTTGCCGGTCGAGCCCCTTGTCCAGAATCATGTCTCGAACCTGGGCACGGTTGTCGTTAAAAGCCACGGCGATCTGACCAAGATCGCCAAGCGTAATACCATAATTTTTGTACAGGTCGGAGTATTCGCTGGTGAGCCTTTGAATGGTAAAATAGCTAACAGTTCCGATTATACAGGTAATAATGATGACGATCAGGAAGCTTGCAATTAATTTTGTGCTGACTCTCATTTTTGCGATAAAATTCATAACTGATCTCCTCTCTGCTGCCCATAGGCCTGATGATGTCGTGTGAATGTATTTTATACTCTACGCAATGCCTTCTTCCCTGGACGCTCCGCCAAGGCTGTCTTTTTCTGTATCTGTAAGTATTTTCTCGGTATCGAGCAGCAGGATTACCTTGTCCTTGACCTTACCAAGGCCCGTCAAAAAGTCCTGCTCACCGTTCATGGAATAGGATGGCGGGAGCTCCACGCTGGCTGGAGGAACATCAAGGACCTCGGATACGGTATCCACCACCAGACCGCTCAGCTTAGGGCCGGAGCCGGTTTGAATCTCGGTAACAATGATGCAGGTTCTGTCGTCATATGTCCTTTCTTCCATGCCGAATTTGATTCTTAAATCCATGACGGGAATAATTTTCCCTCTCAGGTTAATGACACCCTTGACGTAGGATGGCATTTTGGGAACCTGTGTGATGGTCATCATACCAATGATTTCCTTGACCTTCAGAATGTGAATGCCATAGGTCTCGCTGCCCAATAAAAAGGTTAAGAATTTATTGTGATTGACTGCCATGCTGCACCTCCGATTAGGTTGATATTTCACGTGGCTTTATAAAAAGTGGAAATTTGTCTAAAATGGGCTAATGAGCTATATCTTGTGTTTACCACGATGTATAAATACAAAAACATGAATAAAATAAAAATTTTCTGGTATCTTTTCAGACAAATTTCGACATTTTGTAGGAAACATAATTTCTCTCATGCATAGATATATTTATAAAGAATCCGGCGTCCTTTGGAGGAGTATCCATGCATCCTGGGCTTGAAAGCTTTAAACAAAATGTTAAAACGAAAAAGGTGGCCATAGTGGGTCCGGGAGCTGCCAATACGCCCCTCATCCACTTTCTTGGCAAACTTGGCGCCGATCTCACTGTTTTTGACAGATCCGAAAAGGAGACTTGGTCACAACAAATCAAAGAATACGAAGGCTATTCAATCCGTTACAGCCTCGGTAAGGACTGTTTACACGGTCTCAAGGGCTATGACGTTATATTCAGAGCTCCCGGCATACGACCGGATCTCCCTGAGCTTCTGAAGGAGCAGAAAAATGGCGCTGTTTTCACCTCCGAAGCCGAAATTTTTATGGACCTCTGCCAGGCAGAGATCGTCGGTATTACGGGAAGCCACGGGAAAACCTCCACAGCCATCATTATTAGCAGGCTTCTTGAGGAAAACGGCTATCAGTGCCTTCATGGTTTTAATATCGGCACGCCTCTGCTTGATAAATTAGAAGAAATAAATACCGATTATAAAGTCATTTTGGAGCTTGACAGTCTGCAGCTTGCAACGATGAAAAAGAGCCCTCATATCGCAGTTGTGACTACCGTCGACGCGAACTGCAAGGTTGCGCATGACACCACCGAGGACTTTCTGAATACCACGAAAAATATCTTCAGATTCCAGAGCCAGGATGATCTCCTTATTTTGAACTATGATAATGAGCAAACCCAGGGCTTTTTCAATACTGCTCCTGGTAAATACGTGTTCTTTTCGCGTACAGGTGAACCGGGAGAGGGTGCCTTCCTCAGAGAGGGTAAGCTTTGCTATAAAGAAAACGGCATAACAATGGAAATCATGGACAAGAAGGAGCTCCTTCTTCCGGGTGACCACAATATTGAAAACTGTCTTGCCGCCATTGCCGCAACCAGAGCCTATATCAAAGACGACACGGTTAAAAAGACACTACTTGGTTTAAGTAGAATTGATCACCGCATTGAGCTTGTTCGAGAGCTGAACGAAGTCAGCTATTATAATGATTCGGCCGGCATAAGTCCCGCACGAACCCTTACTGCCTTGAACGCTTTTGAAAAGAGGGTTGTATTAATTGCCGGCGGCTATGATGAGGGAAATGTCTTTGATTCCCTCGGTGAGGCGCTTGTGGAAAAGGTCAAGCACCTGATCCTTATAGGTCAGACGTCCTCGCTCATCGAGATGTCCCTTTTAAGAAGGCTGACCGGAAAATACCGTGGTATCGATATCCGCATCACCCACTGCGCAACCCTGCGGCAGGCTGTGGACTGCGCATCACTGTCGGCCAAAAAAGGTGATGCGGTGTTGTTTTCCCCCGCCAGTGAAAGCTTTGATATGTTCAACAGTCTAGAGGACCGGGGCAATCGGTTCAGAGAATACGTCCTGGCCTTGTGACTATTTCTTGGAGTCGTGGAGGGTCATGAGACTTTCCGGGTAGGGAGCAAAATAGCTCTGTGAAAGAAGGCTTTCTTCTGAAAAGCGCAAAATATAGGCTTTAAGGAGCGTCAGCATGGCACTTAAGGGGAGCCGCTCCTCCTCGAAGAGCTTCAGCCTGCTCTCAAAAAATTCAATCTCCTCTTGTTTAAGCTCCTGGCTAAAATATGAAAAAATCTCCAAAAGCATTTCCTTGAGGTATTTTATGCGCGGAAGCCGTGCCAGGCAGGTATTTAACGCTTGCTCATAGTGAAACAGGAGGCTCTCGGCATCATGCTTGAATTTGACCAGAGCTTTCGACATATCCTCATAGCGCGATTTATTATAGCTTAAAAAGAGCAGCCTCTTAC
>JAOABT010000275.1 GCA_026418215.1 Clostridia bacterium
AGATGTGTATAAGAGACAGCTGTAACGGTCCTCGAAGTGGGCGTCGACCCTCATTTGAGAGAACGGCTCAAGTTTTTAAAGACCGATTTACCCAATATGGAAGAGGGATTATTAAAGTCAAATCAGGCCATTAGCCTTCTTAATAAGTTGAAGGCTGTTTCCGAGCTTTCTGAGGAAAAACGTGAAATACTGGCTAAGAGTACCCGCGCAAGGTTTTTCTATGAGAACAAGATGATGGAATACAAAAAGGAAATCGCCGAGATAGAAGAAAAGCTTCAGCAGAGTGCTCACGGTAAAATAAAGGTATTTAACAGCATTTATCCAGGTGTTAGAGTTGCGATAGGTAACAGCATGGTGTATATTAAGCAAGAGACGCAATACTGCACGCTCTACAGTGATGGAGCTGATATCCGTTTCGGACCGCTCGGATAGAGGGGGGATCTGTATGTCAATCAGGCCGGTGGATTACCAAATCCTCATGCCACGGGTCAATGAGACAGCCAAAGTTCAGAATGCTGAACAGCACAAAGTTTTAAACAATGTTCAGCAGCAGGCTGAAAATGCCACAAAAAAGGCTGAACATGACACGAAAAGCGTTCACTCCCAGAAAGAATCTCAAAAGACCGTTATCACCGAGCGACAGAAGGAGCGGAATAAAAAACAAGGCCAAAAGAAGGACGAGCAAGACGAGCAGAAGGAAGAGACACCCGAGTCCACCAAGAAAAAGCCTCCGCAGGAAAGGCGGACCATTGACATAAGGCTCTAAAAAAGGTACTTTTACTATACATAAAAGTTTTTACATTACTTAAGATAAAATGATAGAGGTGTTCAAAAATGGCAGTGTTTTTTACCTGCATTATTCTTATCGGCTCGGGTATTACCGTGTTCGCCTTGCTGCTGATGCTGGCTGAAAAGCGCCGGCTTCATGATTACCGCACCGACCTGAAAGAGAAAAAGGATGATCTCATTAAAGTGATTGAGGATGCCGAAGAGCTAATTTCGGAAATGAATCGCTTTTCTGATTATGTCGTCACTCAAATAGAAGAGAAAAATAATAGCCTTGCCCAGACTATATCGGAGGCCGATCTCAGGATTGAGCTTCTATCTTCTCCCCAAATGTTTGAAAGACCTGTTTCTCAATCGGCCACCTTCTACGACGAGGCCGCTATTTCCAGAATTCTTGAGGAAGAGAAGCTTGCGCCAATAGAGGCAGCAGCCTCCTCCGAAGCCTATCAGGCCCCTGTCAGGAAGGGTAAGGTTTTAACCTTTGACCTTAAGAGACGAGAGATCATGAACCTCGCTAAAAAGGGCCTCGACAGTACAGAGATCGCCAAGCTCCTCAACTGCGGGAAGGGTGAAATCGAGCTTATTGCAAGAATGGGAAGGTAAGGTACAAGGTGAAGCTGATCGACGGGAAAAGCGTACTTTTGGGAATGGGCCTGGGCATTATTATCACGTCCATACTCGGCGTTATTTTCTTTGCAGGCTTTAAGCCTCAGCTCTCTGATGCAGATGTTATCGATATGGCCAAGAAGCTGGGCATGGTGGATCGCTACAGCCAGAGCCAGGATATTAAGCGAAATCCCGATGGAAGTCTGATGTTTAAGGTCTCTGAGGGCGAAAGCTTTACGAGCGTATCCAAGCGGCTCTATGATGCTGGCATCATCAGCAGTTCCATCGAATTTGAAATCATGATCAAGAAGGAAAACCTTCAGGATGCCATTAAGCCGGGGGAATACAGCATCAGCTTTCAGGATGATACCAAAGCCATTATCAAAAAGATCACCCAAAGCCCCTAACAAGCTTATACCTAGTGGTCTTTAGGCACTTCTCATATTTTCCTACCGGGCTAGACAGGTGCAAGGCTTGATTTTGCATTGACCTTGTGCTAATATAATAGAGCACCTTGCCGAAGTGGTGGAATTGGCAGACGCGACGGACTCAAAATCCGTTATGTTAATAGCATGTGCGGGTTCAAGTCCCGCCTTCGGCACCAAAAAGCTTCCCATAAACGGGAAGCTTTTCTATTTATCTATAAACCACTCTGTTTTGAGCTGTAATCACCCTAAAAGCCGCTGCAAACCCGAACGACCATGATAAGCCGTCTTTGGGAAGCCTTTCAGCGTAGCTTTACTAAGCTTTAAAAGTTAACAGAAGAGACAAGCTCCATATCGAAACTGCAAGCAGCCTTTGGCCGAAGTTTGCCTTGCTTAAAGAACATTCCCCGTGCAAAATTACCCTTATCAGCCTCTTTAAAGTTTGTCTCTTCTTCTAGACAGAAGTCTGGTTTGGTTCTCCTTAGTGGTGATGTCTTCCCGTCAGTGGGCTCTCGATCAGGGTGGCAAACTGGAAATTGTGAGAGTGCCCGTCATTAACAGTTGTTCTTCCCTTAACAAAATGAACGTGTTTTCCATTGCCAACATCAATGGCAGGTCCGGTAAAAGTCTCAATATCATGGAAATGGTCCTCAAAGAAATCCGTTCTCGTGAATATTCTGTGTTTATGGCTTCCATTAGAAGCAGGAACAGCTTCTCCCGATACGCCTGCAAAACGGTGATTATGGCGTTCATCATTTTCTTCGGCCAGCTGCGTGCTTCCCTCGAATTCATGAACGTGGCGATGGTTCTCGTGGCAATCGTTATCGGTATTTTCAGACCTTACGGTGGGGGTAAACCTCACCCAGTACGGCAAATTGTCCCAGTGATTTCTATTATTCATACGTCGCTCCTTTTCTGCAATTTCGTACTATTACAGTCTATGTGCATTGCAGAAATAATGTTTTTGCGACGTGAGGCTTAGTATTTCTGATTGATATAGCTGTCGGTGAGGGAACGTCTTTTATCCTCTGACAAAATGCCATTGGATTTGAGAGCGTTGGCAATGCTGGGGCTTTTAGTATGCAGAATTAGGTAATCGCTGTCGGTAGAACCACTGAGCGAGTGATAGGCATCTATCTCAATCAAAATATCCGGGTCCTTGATCACAATTTCAATGAGCTTATCCTTTAAAAGCTGGGATTTTACGCTGACATAATAGGCTTCCGCCTTAAAGTCGATAAGTCTTAAAAGAGCCAGTGTGGCTTGATCCTTAAGGTGATAAAAATTCATAGACTCGGTATAATAAGCCTGACGTTCTTTGTCTGTATTTCTGGGATCATTGGCAATCCACTGCCAGTATTTTGCATTGACATTATAGTAATGATAATTGTAGACAGCCTTTTTAACATTATCCACCCGTGTAAAGGGGCTGATACCAAGACTCTCCATATATTGATAGTTCTCTTTAATAAACTCGTTTTTGGTCATGTCGCCCATCTTGAATTGTGCAAGGAGGCTCTGCCTGTGCCTTAAAAACTGCTCAAACTTATTCATAATAGCTTTCCACCGCCTGTCATGTCACATCATAAACAAGTTTTTGATAAAAGTAAAGACTGTATACTGGAATAAAACCCTATTCGCGCAGCTGTTTCTCCTGCTTGGAGAATAATTCTATTTAGGGCTTAAATCTTAATCAAAGATATGTTAAAATTGGGATATAGCTGAAGGTACGGTCTTTTAAAGGCTGGGTCTCCAGGCGAAAACAGCCCTGAGCGTTAAAAGCGGTGGAGACAGCTGCACAGGGTATTTTTCGGGTTACATGGCTGAAAGCCATTGAAATGAACTTCAGTGTACATAGAAGGAGACCTTTTAGGGTCTCTTTTCTATCTTGTACGTCCAGCGAAGCTCGAACGCACTTACCGGTGCAAGTCCGGTACGGGTATTTGCCAAGAAGCCCGTTAGCTAATCCCGGTGTGTAGCAGTAATGCTGGGTACTGAGCGGGAGGATAAAGTACCTGCCTCAACAGCAGGGCGAGCGAAAATGCAGACCGTAACATAAAGTGAATTCTGCCGCATCGTCAAAAAGGCCTCTGGATATACGGTGTGAATAGGGGGTGCCGAGCCTTGAGGGTATTGGTGAAGAGCATGGAAGATGGGAAGAGCTTGGAAGATGGGAAGAGCTTGGAACACCATTGAAGAATCCCTCGGTGTAAAGGAAACGGTATGTGTTGAAAG
>JAOABT010000293.1 GCA_026418215.1 Clostridia bacterium
TGGGCTCGGAGATGTGTATAAGAGACAGCCCTATGACCGGAACATTCTTATCCGTGGGTGATGATACAAGCCCGAAGTCAAGCGTCCGTGCACATTGCTGGTAGTCACCCGCCCATGTGATTGTAGGAGCAAGGCTGGTTATGTCAATGGTGCCTTTGGTATTTGTGATAAAAAGCTTGATCAAAGAGTTTTCACCTCCCTATAACAGGCTCTTACTTGGCAGCTTTATAACGTTCCCTGCATAGATCAGGTTTACATTTTTGATATTGTTGTGCTTGGCCAGTTTCAGGCTGAGGGACGGGTCTCCATAATACTTCCTGCAAATCGAGCTCAACGTATCACCGCTTTTCACGGTGTAGGTCTGCACTGTTACCGAAGTTTTTTCGGTGCTTCTTGTCTTGTTCCCGGTGCTGCTGGTCTGTATTGGATATAGGTTCCGATATTCCCGCATCTCAATGGTGGCGTAGACGTCACCGGTGCCATCCTTTTCTCCATAAATGATGCTTGAAATTATGGCCTGAAGGTTTACTGTTGTTTCAGAGATAACAAAACGGATTATCGAACGATTATCGCTCCAATCCTTGAATTTCTCAACGTACCCGTAAGGGTCCAGCATAGCAGAAGTCTTATTGAACGGGTAAGCCTTTGACGGGAACATACAATTGACTTTGATTGTGGCCAGCGTTCCATACCCCGGGAGGGCGACATCTCCCAGGGCATGAATGTTTATGGTCTCTACATTAATGCCGTGCGAGACTTCAAAACTGGGAGGCGTCACCGGTACAATGAGCTCCGTATTCTTGTCCAAAAATATGAATTTCATATAGCTCCCATCCTTACTGCGCAAGCGTGTATGCCTGTGTTATCTGGCGAGCAAGCTCCTTCGCCACTTTTCCTATGTCAGCTTCTTCTCGGACATAGAAATGGTTTCCCGTAACAGTCACAGGTGACTTCTCATAACTCTGTTTTTCACTGGTGGCTGGGGCCTGCTCACGTTGATTTTTCATATCATAGACAGGAGAATTCTGAGCATAAGCTCGAGCTCTTCCTATGGTTCCAAGGTCCATATTTTCGGGGTATTTTGTTGTATCTTGGCTTGTCGGATTAATCACCGAAGCCAATCCCTTGGAGAACTGCAAGCCCATTTCATAACCGGCATCCCAGTACGCTTCTCTTAGCCCGGCATCATTCTTGATGTTTTCTGCCAGAGTTTTATTGGCTTTCAGAGCAATTTGTGCGCCTTCACTGGCATTGTACTCATCCTGAGCGATAGCCTGGGCCTCGGCGAGCGTGCGGCCCATAATAGCGCCAGCCTCCTGCATGGCCTTTTCGTTCCCGAACTTACTGGCATCATAATAGTCCGCCTGAGCTGCAGCGTATTCTTTGGCAAGCCTTTGGAGGGCTTCTTTTTGTTTTGAGTTTGCAAAGCTATCTGAGATAACTCCGTTCATAACCGATTCGATGGCGTCGCGCTGGTACTGCTCGGCAAGGTTTTCAAGTGATGCCTTAAACTGACCGATCTTTTTGTAAGCGTCCTGCATTTCTGCGCCGGATTCGCCGCTCAACCAATCTATTTGCTCCTTGAGCCCGTTTTTGCGATTGGTGTTGTACCCCTCGCCCATGGCGTTATTAAGCTGATTCTGTGCATCATTCAAGGTGCTCAATACTCCGGCGTAGGTTTGCGCTTGCTTCTCCATATTCCCGGCGAAATCCCGACCCATATAGTCTGCTATGGCCTTGGCTGCTTCGGTGCCGGGAATAAGCCCCTTGCTCACCATATCTTGCACCTGGGCTTTTGTCTTTCCAGAAGCTTCTGCAAGATACCCCCACACATCGACGCCACGTTCCAGTAAGGGGTTAAGGTATTCCAGAGTGGTTTTCCCTGACGTGGTCATTCGGCCGAGAGCCGTGGCGACATATTTCATGTCTTCCATGTTCATGCCGAGGGCCGAACCGGCGTCGCCCACCTTTGTTAATAGTGGGATAAGCTCGTCCTGCTTATATCCATAGGCGAGTAACGTTCTGCTTACGGTTGTGAGATCATCGTACTCAAAAGGTGTTTTTGCCGAGAAATCAACAATATCATCTAAAAATTTTGAAGCATTGCTGTTTCCCCCGAGCAAAGTTGAAAAGGATATCCTATCCTGTTCACGTCTTGATGCTATATCAGAACCACTTGCTAATGTTGCTTTTTGAGTGTCTATTATTGAATTGTACTGATTCTGATAATAGCTTTTGAATGTCTCATCCTTATTTGAATAAATACTGTTTGCTCCAGATATGAGCCCAGAAATGCCACCTAATGCTGTGCCGATTGCCGTACCTATCGGACCTGCTAGCGAACCCATAGCAGCACCAGAAATCGCTGAAGATAGTATATTTGAAAACATGGTGCCGGCTTCGGTTCCGTATTTGCTGCCTACAAACATGTCCGCTGCGCCAGTAAGGTTACTCCCGACCATTTGCATAAGTCCGGCTGATGCAAGCGTGCTTAGTATACCATTACCGCCTCTGCCATTCCCTGCCCTGTTTTCTGACTTGCTTACTGTGTTTGTAAGACTTAATATATCCCTCTCGGCCTGCTTGGCATTTTTAGAGACCAATTCAAAGTTCCGGCGGGCATTCTCGTAGTTGGAGTTTGCCATCTCCAACTTGAGCTGGTCTGCGGCGTCACCGGTTGCCTTAAACTGCTTCTCGGCATCCCTAAGTGCCGCCTTAGCTTTATCGACGTCGACCTTAAGAGTAATCTTGCTTTTGTTTAGGGCGTCAAGTTTGGATGATAAGCCGGTCAAATCCTTATTAAATGCCTGGTTTGCATTGCGCATGGTGGTGATAGCTTGCGAAAAATTGTCTTTTGCGCTTATTGCAATGCTTATGTCTCTTGCCATTTATATCAACCTCGCTTAAGCTCCATTGTGTATTGGAAAAAGGCCCTTATCACAAGCTTGTCCCCTTCGGGAAGATTGTAATAAGAGCCCGGCATCATGTGATGCTCTCTGAAAAGGTAATACATTAACTGCATTTCAGGGTCTGTGTC
>JAOABT010000307.1 GCA_026418215.1 Clostridia bacterium
AGCCTTTTCAAGGTATACCGCTGCCTCACCCTCCCGCTTGAGGGAATGCATGTAGAGCCCGGCAAGCATATAACTGTTGGCGATCTTAAGACCGCTGTCGGCTGGTGCCGGTCCTGTTCGAATGGCATCATAGAGCCCAACGGCTTCCTTGGCCGCTTCCGAGGCTTTGTCAGCGTCGCCCATCATGATATAGGCACGAATGAGATTCAGATAATTGTCGCCCTTATCCTTGAGGGCCTGGCTTTTAGTGCTCGGGCTTTCTTCCATGGCCATCATGCGGTCGAGGTAGCGGATATTGTTCTCCAGCACGCTGACAAGGCCTTTTGAGGCCTCGGGGATTTCCTCAAGCTGGCTGACCAGCGTAAAGGTGGTATTGGTGATGACCTGATGGATGACGATCTCTTCCTTTTGCGCGTAGAGATTGAAATAGGAGGCCTGACTCCATTGAAACAGTGCATAAAGGCCCGAAGCGAATAAAAAGACAGTAAGGGCTGCACCTGCCATGATGGAGCGACGGATACGGCGCCGCTTCACACACATGCGCAGCGGTTCATAGGGTGTACCGGTCGCAGCGGCCACAACCTTGACGAGCTCCTTTTTGAGGAGCTTGGCCCGCTGGCGGTCGCTCTTGGCCACCACCTTCAGGGTGCGGCTTTCAATCCCCGGCACCAGCTTCAATGAAGGAGGAAAGGAGCTTTCAGGAGAGCCCTCGATAAGAAGGGCATAAATCTTGTCGGACCGACCCATTTCAATGAAGGTTCGCACCTCGCGATCCACCCATTGAGACTGGGGAGTGTCGGGCGAGCAGACTACCAGCAGCACCTTGGCGCTTTTGAGGGCATCACCGATGGTATCGCTTAGTACCCCGGCCACCGGAAGCTCCTCATCGTCCCTGAAGACACGCTTGATATCGGCCTTCCTCATGCGCCTGGGCGGCTTGAAGGTTTCCAGCAGGGTATGTGTCTTTTTGCAGACCTTATTGTCCAAGGGCTTATGGCGATAGCTTAAAAAGACTTCATAGCCGTTGGCATTGGCATTTACTTGGTTTCCCATCGTCATACCCCCCTCTTACATTTCTGCGGTAACACATTTGAAGCTGCCGGGCTTAAATTTTAAGGACAGTTTATTAAGCTTCCCATTCTTAAGCCTCAAGACCTCAAACGCCATATCCTGGTCCTGTGAATTATCCGACAATGTCAGTTTAAACTGCTCCAGACTCCTAAACCGGAAGCCCTTGGCAGCAACAATAATATCGTTCTTCGAAAGTCCGTCACACTCCTGGGAGACCTTGCTATCTATGTCCTGAATAAGGACGCCGCATCCGTAAACGGTGACATCTGTCTGCTCCACAAAATAGCGTGACATGGTTTTGTAGTCCTCCTGACCTTGCGGCAGGAGTTTGGCGGCCTCGGCGTAAGCCTTGACGGCTTTTTCGGTTTGACCTACATAACGTAGAATCATGGCCTTTGTGAGAGCTGTTTCCATTTCGTCATCAGCCCTTGGTGATAGCAGAGCATCCATTTTAAGAAGCTTGATGTATTCACTGTCTCCAAGACGCAGAGCACCTAAGGACTTAATCAAAATATTGTCAACTACAGGTCCGGCCTGAGGAATGTCCTTGAAGAGCTTGGGATACTGATCGATCATATCAGCCAGAAGGTCCTTGGAGAGCTGCGCCTTTTGAAGGGCCACATCAACCTGGTGCTGGGTGTTGAACCAGAGAAAGGTGAAGATGCCCCCAAAAAGGATGGGTACCGAAAGGATGACAGAGGCCAGTATTCTAAGGCGTCTGCGCATCCTTTTGTCGTGGCGATGCTCCAGGGTATCGTAGCTCACG
>JAOABT010000543.1 GCA_026418215.1 Clostridia bacterium
GGTTTTGTATAGGGAGGTGTAGCCATGATCAAGATTAATCTGCAGTTGTTCGCTCATAAAAAGGGCGTAGGTAGTACCAAGAACGGACGTGACAGTGAATCTAAAAGACTTGGTGTCAAAAAGGGTGACGGTCAGTCTGTACTGGCAGGCAATATCCTGGTAAGGCAGAGAGGCACCAAAATTCATCCCGGAACCAACGTAGGAATTGGCAGTGACGATACACTGTTCGCTCTTACAGACGGTAAGGTGAAGTTTGAAAGACTCGATAAGACCAGAAAAAAGGTAAGCGTTTATTCCGCTTAATGACAGGTTATACTAGGATGGGTGAGGGACGAGTTATCGTCCCTTTTCTGTTAGATTGATGGTATTAACCGGGGGAAGTTAGAAGTTATGTTCATTGATATCGCTGAAGTCTATATCAAAGCCGGCAATGGCGGAAACGGTATTGTTTCCTTCGCCCGCGAAAAATATGTGCCTAACGGCGGACCGGATGGCGGAGACGGCGGAGACGGCGGAAATGTCATCTTTGAGGTTGACCTGGGTCTCCGAACCCTGGTGGATTTTCGATATAAAAGAAAGTACATCGCCGAAGAAGGAGAAAAAGGCGGCAACCGCAACATGAGCGGCAAAAAAGGGTCGGATCTTATCGTGAAGGTTCCGAGCGGCACCATCGTCAAGAATAAGGAGACTGGTGAAATTATCGCCGACCTCTCAAAAGAGGGGCAGGTGGAGATCATCGCACGCGGGGGCAAGGGCGGCGCAGGCAATCAGCACTTTGCCACACCCACTCGTCAGATTCCTACCTTCGCACGAAACGGAACACCCGGTCAGGAAATGACTGTCATTCTTGAGCTTAAGCTAATTGCTGATGTGGGCCTTTTGGGTTTCCCCAATGTCGGCAAATCCACGCTGCTGTCCGTTGTATCCTCAGCAAAGCCTAAGATTGCGAACTATCATTTTACCACCATCACGCCAAACCTTGGTGTGGTATCGGTGGCACCCGGCGCAAGCTTCGTCATGGCGGATATTCCGGGTCTTATTGAAGGCGCCCACGAGGGTGTAGGCCTTGGGCATAACTTTTTAAGGCATGTTGAGCGTACAAGGCTTCTTATTCATGTCATTGATATCGCCGAGACCGACGGCCGTGATGCCTTGGAGGACTTTGATGTCATCAACCGCGAGCTGGAGCTCTATAATCCCGAGCTGGCCAAGCGCCCTCAGATTATAGCGGCCAACAAGATAGACGCCATGCAGGACCCCGAGCGTCTGGCACGTTTTAAAGCAGAAATGGAGAAAAGGGGTTACAAGGTTTTTGAAATTTCGGCAGCCACCAATCAAGGTGTCGAGCCATTAATCCGATATACTTATGAAACCTTGAAGGATATCCCCGAGGTCGTTCTCTATGATCCTGCCAATCGTGAAACCGTCATCAAGCCCGAAAACGATGAACCGCCCTTTATTGTCCGCCGTGAAAACCATTACTATGTGGTGGAAGGCCCGTGGGTGGATAAGATCATGGCAACGGTCAACATCTATAACCGGGATTCCCTGCAATACTTCCAGCGTACCATGAAAAACATGGGCGTTATCGAGGCCCTTGAAAAGAAGGGTGTTGAGGAAGGCGATACGGTTAAAATCGGCGAACTTGAATTTGATTTCGTACCATAGGAGAGAAATATGCTCACAGGAAAACAAAGAAGCTATTTAAGAAGCCTTGCCAATACCATTCCGGCCATCTTTCAGGTTGGCAAGAACGGTATTGATGAGAATGTCATCAAGCAGTTCGAGGAAGCCTTGGAGGCCAGAGAGCTTGTCAAGGCAAGCGTACTTAAGAATTCGCTCTATACTGCAAGGGAAGCCTGTCACGAGCTTGCCGAGGCTATAGGCGCCGAACCCGTGTCGGTTATCGGAAACCGTTTTGTGCTATACAAGGAATCACGCGAAAACAGGGTTATTGAGCTGCCGGATTGAGGCCAAAGAAAGCCACCTAAACGAGTCTATAGCCCTTGACCATGGGTTCGCATTGAGCCTTCGTGGATGATTGTTTTATTAGGACCTGATAGCATGCTTCATTTTCATTTAGCGGAAGTTAATGTGTGTAAGGCACTAAGAAAAGCAAAAGTCCATTGGGAGAAGTGCAATTGATGGGTTAAATGGCTTAAACTCATAACTTTCGTTTACGGCTAACCAAGGTATTTTCAGATGAGTATTAAAGGCACTGCAGCCGGCAGTGCTTTTTTCTTACGTGGAGTTTTTCTTTTCCACTGTCCGCACTCCACTCAGGAGCACCCCGAGTGTATAACAAAAAGCTGTTGGCTGGATTTAAGCAATAATGAGGAGGGAGCTTTGCTGCCGACTGTAGGGAAATCCCTGCACCAGCTGACAATGAGACCTCTAAAAACTAAATCACATGGGCCGTCAAGGGTATTTGGCCAGCAACCGCATTCTTTGTCCAGGCACTCAATCGGTATCGCCGCATCGAATGCTGCCAGGAACTAAACAGTGCAGGACGGTTGGGTTGCGCTGCCTCTTCTCCTGCACCCCGGAATTACCCCGCAGGCTTCACAGTCCGGTGACTTCCTGCAAAACGCCTTTGCATGGCGCACAATCAGCGCATGGTACTCTTTATAGACAACAATGTCTCTCGGAATAGCCCCCATAATCATGGCTTGAAGCGACTCATAACGGACGTTTTCGTCACAAACGCCAAGTCTCGAAAACAGGCGCTTGGTGTAAAGATCGACCACGAAGACGGGCTGATCAAAGGCATATAAAAGCATGTCATCTACAGTTTCAGGCCCCAGCCCCCATTGCGTAAGAAATAAATCCCGATCCGGCTTAGGATTGTCGAGAAAAAAGGCAGCAAAGGCCTTAAGCTTCTTGGCCTTCTGATTATAATACCCGCTTGAGGCGATAAACGGAGCGATTTCTTCTACCGATGCGTAACTTAAGCACTTGGGATCTAGAAAATCCGATTGAATAAGGGAAACTAGCGCCCTCTCTGCGTTGCCCCAGTTGGTATTCTGCGTCAAAATGGCACCCACGCAGATTTCAAACTGCTCAGAGGGTGTCCTTTCCCTTAGCACATTCTCGGGAGCATAGCTGCAGGCCATAGGCCTTCTGGTGCGGTCAATCAATGGCCACCAGCCCTGTGGCCCGTAATAATCATATAGACATTGGTAGGTTTTCTCAAAAAGATTCAAAGGCTTTCCACTCCGTATTTCTCACTCCTTTCCATTTTAGCACAAACGACAAATTTCCATCAAAGCCTACTCTTATAAAGCTAATAATTTCTTTCCATTGTGCGGATGGCAAGCAAATTTTCAAACACACTAGTAAGGGAGCAAAATATTTATGATTAGTCAAAGAACCTCACCTATTTACGGGAAGGTATTCGTGGTAGAATTTATATAAAATCAGGCAAGAGGTGGATTATGAGATACAACGATTTTGGGAATACCGGAATTAAAATTTCAGCCATAGGCTTTGGATGCATGCGCCTTCCCATGATTGAGGCGAGTGGCAAAAAGGTTGTCGATCAGGATCAGGCCGATGTGATGCTGAAGCGAGCTTATGAGCTCGGCGTCAACTATTATGACACCGCCTATATGTATAACGACCACCAGAGTGAGATTGCTGTAGGAAAGGCTCTTAAAGGCTTCCGTGATAAAGTTTATGTCTCGACCAAGAGCCCCGGACATCTTGTCAAAAAGCCTGGCGATTACACAAGAATATTGGAAGAGCAGCTTAAAAAGCTGGATATGGAGTATGTGGATTTCTACCACTTCCACGGCGTAGGCTATAAGAATTTTTTAAAGACCGACAAAAATGCCCATTGGATGGACGAGGCCCGAAAAGCCAAGGAACAGGGTCTTATCAAGCATATCTCGTTCTCCTTCCACGATAAGCCCGAGGCCATGAAGCAGCTTATTGACCTGGGCTAT
>JAOABT010000369.1 GCA_026418215.1 Clostridia bacterium
AAGCCGATTCGGCAATGCCGTCACCCGAACCATTTTTTCGCTCCTTACAGGGAACAGGATTTATGATACGCAAACAGGGCTGCGGGGTTTTTCAAAGGATATGCTCGACTGGCTCTTAACCGTTCCGGGCGAGCGTTTCGAATATGAAATGAATATGCTTCTGGGGGCCAAAGCGGCGGGCTACGGCTTTCATGAGGTGGAGATTGATACCGTATACCTTGAGAATAACCAATCCTCACATTTCAGGGTCATTGCAGATTCGTTCCGTATCTACATGCCCATCCTTAAATTCAGCGCTTCTTCGCTGCTGGCAGGCCTTTTGGATTTCATCCTTCTGTTTGTCATTAAGTTTTTTACGGGGAATCTGCTGGCAGCCACTGTGGTGGCACGCATTGTGAGCTCCCTATGCAACTTCTTAGTTAATAAGACCTATGTTTTCAAAAAATCCAATGCTAACGGACAAAGTGCGATAGGAAAGTATTACGCGCTCGCCGCTTTGATTTTAGCTCTAAACTATATGCTTCTGTCGCTTTTAAACGAACAGCTCGGCATACCGCTTGTGATTGCAAAGCTCGTAACTGAGGGCGTTCTGTTCCTTTTCAGCTACACCTGTCAGAAGAAATTTGTCTTCAGGCATCAAGAAGCGGCATTAGTGCAAAGCAAAAGCCAAAATCCACTGGGTATGAAGAAAAAGCACGTAGCCGTAAGTCATAATCGGTAGATAGACAGCCCTTCGAACCCATTTGAAGCGGCAATACCCGTAACCGATGACAAAGAAGGCTAAAAGGGTTAAGCCTAATTTAAACAATACGAACAAAAAGGTACTCATTTCAAGGAGACTATTCATTAAAGGGTTCCCCTCACGGATTACCCCGCTCTGTATGCCAATCAGCGTCAGCCCTGTGTCAAGCAGGCTCAACGCTGCCAAAAGAATAATAGGTTTTTGTGTCCATACTTTACTGCTCATCAGCCATAGCTTGCCAATGCAGATGGCAAGCTATTCACGACTTTTTCATAGATTCCTCCTATAACAAAAAATGAAGGAAGCATCAAAATGGTGCTTCCTTCGTTTTATCTCCAAGAAGTTCTATTATGAATTTATGAGCTCATCCGGTTAATAGGCGACGGAATATCAATCCCTAGCTCGATGAAACGCTTGTGAAGCCGCTTAATGAACTCATGCCTGACAATGTACTGATCGGAATAGCTTTTTGCCCGAAGTACGACGTTAAAGTCAATGCTGTAGTCCGAGAAAGAGTGAAACCGCACTGCAGGCTGATAATCAGGTATTCCTCCCGGGACCTGCTTCATAACATCCTGTGCAATCTGGGAGGCTACGCCCTCCACAAACTCCAGGTCACTATGGTAGCTTACGCCCACCTTGATAGCAACTGATACGTCCTTCCCAGGCAGGTCGTGATTAATGACGGTGACACCGGAAAGCTTGGAATTAGGTATCAGGATCATGCTGTTGGACATCATGCGTATACTCGTATTTCTCCAGCTTATGTCTTCGATATAGCCTTCCTCCCCAGAATCGAGACGGATATAGTCCCCGATCTTAAGCTGTCTTGACAAGAGAATCTGAAGCCCCGCAAAGATATTGGAGAGGGTGTCCTGAAGGGCAAGCGCCACTGCCAAGCCTCCTACACCCAATGCCGTCAAGATGGGTGTGATCGAGATTCCGAGGTACTGGAGCAGGATGAGAAAACCAAGGACAAAAATAAAAAGCTTGGTCAGATTTGCAAACATGGATGTCGACGGCAGAACGCCCTCCACCTTCCTGCTGTATATTTTAACCAAGCCTGAACCAAAACGGGATACGACCAGGCTGACCGTCAGGATACCCAACGAGACAATAATTTTGATGAGATAGATAACCCAGGTTGTATCATAAAAAGCATACATCGCTGCCAAGTAGAGGCCTGCCATAATGGACCAAAGCATGAGCATCCCTTTGAAAGAGCGGATGAAAATGTCGTCAATCAAATTGCTGCTGGCCTTCACTATAACGCTGAGCCTTGGAAGAACGATCTTCTCGAGAAAGAACCCGGCAAGCATGCAGCATGCCACGATGAAAAACGGGATAAGTATGGTGTCGAACATAAAACCCCTCCCTTAGCTTAAGACGCAGACCGTGGAAAAGATAACCGTATCCTGTAGAAAATGAATGATCCACGCTGATACAAGCCCATTGGTCTCAACCATGCTGCGACACATGTACCAACCCAGGAGTCCGCTCATGATTGCACCAAGAGATCCTCCCGGTATGCCGTAGTAATGCGCAAAGCCGAAGAACAACGCGGCGCACAAGACAGTCATCTGTGGGGAAAGGCTGTTCCTTAAAGCACCGAGGATGGCATTTCGATAGACGAGGCCCTCGCAAAAGGAATTCAAGAGTGCAAAGAATAGAATAAAAGGCAGAAAATTAGGCAGCCTGGTGATACCCTTAGGAACAGAAAAGCCTGTTGCGGTAACGAGCGTTAGTAAAACTGTGCCAAGTGAAATCAGTACGGCAGAAATCACTGCGAGCTTTCCCCAGCTGATGGCTCCCTCTCGGATTCCCAGCCAGCCAATTTTGTGAGCCTTTGCCGAGAGGTCGCCCTTGCTTATGTAAAACCCTTCGGAGGATTTTGAAGCTATCAGCATTACCGCAAGAAGCGGCATGATGCCTAAGGCCTTAAGAAGAATGTTGCTCCCGATGCTCTCAACGAATGAGCTCCCCGCAAAAGCTGTTTTCCAGTATGAAGTATTGGATAGATATTGGGTTCCGGCCTGAATGAGAAGAATGGTAATGAGT
>JAOABT010000423.1 GCA_026418215.1 Clostridia bacterium
AGATGTGTATAAGAGACAGCCGTTTACGATTGAGATAACCGGCCCTGCTCAAAACCCTGTGGTGACAGTTGGTGCTGCCGAGCTTTCTTATTCCGGGGCTATTCCGGCGGGTGAGACCTTAGTAATTTGGTCAAACGTTAGTGCCGGTACAGTTAGGCTCGGGAATTCTAATGGGCGGGCGAACTACTGCGGCCTATTTCCGGGGCTTGCCCCTGGTGAGACAAGTATTGAAGCTGATACAAACGTTACCGTTAGGTGGCGAGACAGGTGGATATAAAAACATGAGGGGGGCAAAAATACTATGGAAATTCCTGAGGCTATTCTTGTAAAAACCCATGACGGAAAACTCCGGGCGTACTTATCGCCCGAACAGGACGGACTGACAAACTGCTACTGCGATACCCGGTTAAACGGTGAGAGCACCCTGGAGTTTAAGCTTCCGGCTACCTCAAAAAAGCTTGCCGAGATTACCCCGGACTGCACGATATGGGCCGGGGGAAGGGTTTACACCCCTTACAGGGACGAAACCATGGATATTGAGCGAACCGCAGACAACAAGCTCTGGGCCAATATTACCGCACAAGAGCGCTGGGTGGAGCTGGATGCCATGTTTGTGGAGCCCTACCTTTCCAACGACCCGAACACGCCTGTGCCATCTGACCTGACCTTTATGGTGGTGGGCGGCGGCAATGACCTATCCGGAGGGAGGTATGCCGTAGGGACGGCGGGCCACGCCATGTATGCAGCGCTGAACGGCTCCGGCTGGGCCGTGGGAACTGTGGATGTTCCCGGAATACACGATATTGAGACCGAAAAGGTGAGCAGATTTCAGATCGTGAAGGAGATTCAGAGCATTTGGGGAGGCTACATAGTTTGGGATTCGGTGAACAAGGTGGTGCATTTGCGTTCTGAGGCGGCATGGCAAAACTATACCGGGTTTGAAATTCGCTACAGGAAGAACCTTAAGCACATTACCAGAACCCAGAGCAACCGTCTTATTACAAAGCTTTATTGCTTCGGCAAGGATGATTTGGATATTGCTTCGGTTAACGGCGGCCAGAAGTTCCTGACTGACCACAGCTACACGGCTCGGGAATATACCGGGATTTACCGGGCCCCAGATGTGGAAGACCCGCAGGAGCTGATGGATATGGCACGGGCGGAGCTTTCCTTTAACTGCAAGCCGCGTCATATGTACCAGGTTGGCATGGTTGACCTGCGTACCCTTCCCGAATATGAACATGAGGACTTTGCCCTGGGCGACATGGTGGATATTTGCGACCCGGATGTTGGCACGGCACGGGCAAGGATCAACCGCTACAAGTTCAACGTTTTCAAGCCCTGGGAATGCGAGCTTGAGTTGGGAGACCCTCACGAAAACTTTTTTGCTGCCTTAAAAGCCTCCTTTACCACCACCGGCTACCTGGACGAGACATTGACATCTCGCGGGCAGCTTTCTGGCTACAAGCTTGTGGACGGGAGTGTTGAGGATATGAAGATTGTGAGCCTAACCGCCGACAAGATTACAGCCGGAACCATTACCGCCTTGATAAGCATTGTGTCTCCTACCATTCTTGGCGGGCTTGTGCAGGGCACGATTATTCGCACCGCCGCCGAGGGGAATGTGCGGCTAGAGATTAAGAGCAACGGGTTTACAGGGTACAACGGATTGAACCAGAAGGAAGGAATTTCGATTGAAACGGGGAATTTTGGTTATAGTGCACTTAGGTTTTACGCTCACAATGCTTTGTCTATGGGCGGTTTAGTTTACGATACCTTGGGTGGATTAACTTTGTTTTCTGATAGTGGTGGAAATATTTTAATAGATCCACGCAGTGGAATTGCTATACCTAAAGGCGTTTGGGAATGTTCTGATGCTAGATTTACTGATCTCTACGATGAAAATGGAAACAGGTATGCTACTGAATCATATGCAGCTCAGAAGGGAGCCTCCACCAGCAGTGATACCCATAGCCATACCATTACCATCAACGGGCAGACATATACCACGAGTTCAAGTTCTCACAGCCATTCCCAGGAATAATTTGCCATTATATTGCAAATAATATATAATATGCTTATGTAATTTATGGAGGCGATTTTCGATGAAGAGGTTTCTTTCCGGGTTCCTTTGCGCGACATTCCTATTTGCAGCTATGACTATGGTATTTGCTGCCGATCAGAGCATTAAGGTGAAGTTCAACAACATCCGCATCATGATAGACGGCAAATTCATTGACACGGGAAAGGCTGAGCCCTTTATTTATAACGGGTATACCTACACCCCTTCCCGGCTTGTGGCGGAGGGATTGGGCGCTACCGTCAAATTTAATGATACCTATAACGCAGTTGAAATCAAAACACAAAATAGTGAGGTAATGTCCATGAAGACACCTGATAATGTGCAGATACGGTCTATTGACGGAAAGCAATATGTGCGCATACCAGATTTCAATTCCTCTTATTCAAACACAATTTTTGAAATTAAGAGTTTGAGGGGTGCTGCCCCTGATTTTGCTGAAAAAATTGTATTAATTCAATATGATTATATTCCTAAGAATAGATATAGCAACAATGATACACCATACAAAATTATTTTAGACAACATTCCTATTGCACCAATTCCTAATAGCGGGCCTTTCTATATCGGTTTGGACTACTATTTGTCCAGCATACTGCCGTTGGTTAGCAAATAAATACAATTTTTCTATAACCGGGGATAGGCACACCGTCTATCCCTTACTTTTTTATTTGGGGTAAACGCTATAGATATATCCAATGTCATTTCAATTCTACTTTTTATACTGCCCGAAGTTTTTGCGCATAACATAAGCCACAAGTTGGACTTTCAGAGCGGGATGGTCTCTAGCGAGTTCAAGAAACTCGTGAAATGGAATAGCCTTAAGCTTTCATATTCTGGTTATTGTGACGGGGGGGCTTAGCGCCCCCCCTTATTTTTATGCCTTTATGAGATCCAGAACATGTGTATACTGACCGTAAGTGATACGTGCAACCGAGACTATGTACTCTATTGCGCTGTTTCGGATGCTGGTGGCCTTGCTTTTGCTCATGAAATAGCTGTTCTGCCTAAGCACTTCCAAGACCTGCTTCCAGGTGTTATTTTCACTCCAATAATAGGTTTCCAGCACAAGCCGCTGGACGCTTCTCATGCCAGACAGAGCAAAGTTTATTTTGTCGATGACCGTTGATAGCTCATTGATATCTGCAATTATTTGGGTACGCTCAAGATACGCCTCTCTCCTATATCGGATGGCGACATTTCCTGTTTTGTCTGAGATTGAACCGGTAGGCGGCATAGACCCGCCCTGATGGTTTCCCACCACCTGCGAGTAAATGGCATCGTGGATGTTGCCCTTAAGGCTTGATAGATCGGTATGGAGATTTTTTAGAACAATTTGCAGCGTTGGCAGTAATTCAAAGAGCTTTTCAGCTTCATGATAGCGTATGAAGTCACCCAATGACAGCACTCCCTTTCGTTTTAGGTCTTTTCTTCTTAGGAGAATGTTGTCTTTCAGTAACTTACTTGAAATGTCTATGCTTTGATTATACACTAATGGTGCATGTTGTAAAGGATAATGTGCTGTTTTTTGGCTTTACTGCATATTCCACGGAACCGGGTACTTTCGTTTGACCTTGATTCCATACCGGGTGAGCTGTTCGGAGGAAATGGCGGCCTCCCTTCTTTTCTTGTTTTCAGAATCAAAAGCAAGATATTGAGCGCATGAGGCGTGGCATCCGATTTGGCGCTTTTTGCAGCCATAGCAAGGATTGGGGTGGTTCATGTTTTGACCACCCTCTTCAACCGGGTAACCTTGACCTGCTCATCGCCGTTTGAGAAGTATGTATTATAGACATCTGCGAGCTCCTTCAAGACATAGGGAAGGACTTTGCCGCTCATTCCGAATTCTCCGTTGGCATTGCTAAGCAGGAGGACATGGCTGTCTTTAATGTCGATGTGATAGTCTTGGGCCACCATAGAGTCGATGATTAAAACACCGTCCTCTTTTTCCATTGTGCTGAGCCTGTCTCTAAACTCTTCTGCCATTGTTTTCATTTCTCCCTTCTGCCTCGTATCGTTTTAGGGTCATGCTGAGTTCACAGTTTTCAGAATGCCCATGTTCCCGCACGTTACCGCAAACAGGGCAATGATGGTAGTTGATGTCCATGGTGCATCCGTCCACAACGAGAACACCATGAGAGTTTGAGCACCATTGAAGGCCAAGGAGCATTTCATATAACACACGGGTCAGGTTGCTTGTTGTGGGCTCTACTTGTTCCTGTTTCTGTTCTTGTTCAATGATGGGCGGTGTCATGGTCTCATTCCTCATTTCTTCACATTGATTGTTGGCGGGAGGTGGCCACGGCATACCGTTTGACATGCAGAATGACTCCATCAGCTTTTCTGACGGCTTCCGGCCAAAGCGTTCAAAATACCATTCCTTGTATTCTTTAAGGCTGTTCATCGTCATCGTAGGTTTCATCTCCTTTCGGTTTCCAGTTCCATGCCGTCTCTACGAGATCGGCTAACCCGTATCTTTCATACTTTCTGAGCAGGGCACCGATGATGTAGGGGATTTGATGATCCGGGGCCTTGCTGATAGCCATATGAATTTTGGAGGCAACAATTTCGGCCTTTGTCATGGTGTCACCCCGCCATCCAGAATATAGATTTCGAGGTTTCTGACCCCGAACTGCATACACGCTTTGTGACTTTGCATGAAGACATCCAGGCAATTATCCTTCACAGCGTTCCCCCGGTCTTGAACAACAAAGACTCCGCCGTTTGGTTTATCCTTAAAATATGGGATATAGATTCGTGTCCCGAACGGAATGCCCGGCCCTGCGGCAACCGTATACCATTCTTTCACCCTGCTGCCTGAAGCTGTGATTCCGTACTCGGGATGTGACGGGAGCTTCTTGCAGGAGGCGTAGGAAAGGTCATAGGCCTTCACGCGCATGGTAACTGACCGTATTTTTCTTTCCCCGCGGGGTGCCATGGCTTGAGTATCGCCATTTTGAATGCTCATCACGGGCAGGCATGGTTCAGTGCTGGGTATTGCCGGATTGACCTTTACCTTAATTTTTTTAAGAGCTTCATTCTGCATCAGATTGACTTTTTCATAAGATGCCAGCCTCGATAGGATACGGGCATTATCACGTGTCAGTGCTTCTACCTGATGGAACAAAAGCATTAACGCTATGAGGATAACGGACAGGACAAATTTATGACGTGTGTGTTTTCTCATGTGATTTCTCCTTTTGCGCAGCAAAAAATAAACACGGAGGTGTTTATCGTGTTATTAATTTAATAAATTGTCTTTCAGAAGAACGTGAGAAGAAGCAAGAAGGATGTGTTGGAATGAAATTTTAGGCAACATGCTTTCTATGTGCGGATCTGATTTCTTCCTGGTCGGTGGCTGCGTATATTTGGGTGGTGCTTGCGCTCTCGTGCCCGAGCATTGCTTGGATTTGCGGAAGGGTTGCGCCCGAGTAGTAGGCGTGTGTTGCCATGGTGTGCCTTAAGAGGTGCGGGAAGATGGGCCTATTGATACCGGCTGCCACCCCCAGCCTGGATATTATTTTTTCAAGCATTCGTTTCCCCAACCTGTTATGAGGCTTTCTCTCACTGACAAATAATGCGTTATTATTATCGGTTCGAGTTTTGATATAATTTTGCAGATAGAGCCTTGCTCTGTCATTAATATACACCTTACGCTCTTTATTGCCTTTCCCGATGACCATGCAGCTGTCGTCTTTCCAGTTGATGTCTGACAGGTTGAGTTTGTGAACCTCGTCCAGTCGGCAGCCTGTGGAGTAGAAGAACTCGATAATAGCCTTATCTCGAGCTGTCTTGCATTCCATTCTTAGGCGTTCAAGCTCTTCGCCGGTCAAGTGTTTGCGGCAGCGCTTTTCAGTTTTGATACTTGGTATTTTGCGACATGGGCTTTTAGATATATAGTCTTCATTCTCAAGCCAGCCGAAAAAGCTTTTGAGGATAGCCAAGAGCGTTGAGACCGATTTACGGGACAGGCCTTCCTGCTCTCTTAGGGCAAGATACATACGGATTTCCACGGTGGTTATTGTGAGCGGGTCTTTCTGCATGCGTGACAAGAATTTAGTAAGTACAAGCCTGTAGTTTTTTAATGTTTCGGCTGATGCCCCGTCTACCTTCTTGGAGGCCAGAAACAGCTTGAGTATTTGTGGGGCACCGGTATATGGCACTAGGTCGGTAGATTTTGGGACGAGTTCATATTGGCTGAGTTCTTTGAGCATAGCTGTACGGATTTGAGTTAATGTTTCGGCCGGGAGATAATCCACCAGCGAGATGACCTTGGTTATGACTTGCTCAAGCATGTTAATTCACCCTTTCTCATTCGTAAATAATTGTGGCAGGAAAATTTGGTAATGCGAACTAACTCAACTCTATTTCTGCTATAGCTTTAAGGATTATGTAAAACTGCTGCGGAACTACGGCGTTTCCGAGGCACTTAAGTCTGTCCACCCTATTGGGAACCCCATTAGCCACTCTACCCACATTGGGTTCAACTGCCCAGTAGTCCCCTCCTTCAGCAAATACCCGGGTATACTGTCCCGGTCCTTCTGGCTCGGAGGTAACGTTGCATTCTTGGCATCTTGTGCTGTTGGCGTAGGCATCAGTTTGTAACCTTCCTGATATGCAATCGCATCGTTTAGGTTTCTGCTCCGTTTCTCCGGGGTTTGCCATCTGTGTCCCTCTCCCGTTCTGAAATCCCTCGCCTGCGGTGTCGGATACATATTCACAGCTGCTGCCAAATCCGGCGACCGTCGCGCTCTCTCCGATGGGCAATCTCCTCGTAAAGTGGCTTTGGGCGTCGGAAACATCTTCACTGCTGCCGGCAGTCCATTCCTTTTCTCCAAAGCAAAGTTTCCGCGTTTCTCCGCATCGTTCGCTGTCGGTGTAGGCCACATCTGAACAAATTCCTGAGGTGTCGGAGTTCTGCCCTCTTTGAATTTCTTTGATCTTACTGTCATCGATGCGGTTGGTGTCCCAAGCAATAATCCCGATTCTGTCTCTTTTGTGTAAGGCTCCAACATCGGCAGCTCCGTACACACACCATCCAACAGCGTACCCCAGCGAGGCCAAGTCATTGAGAACTCTTCCAAAGAACCGTCCATCTTCACTTGACAACAACCCTGGTACATTTTCGCCCAATACCCATTTTGGTCTAAGCTCGCTAATGACTCGCCGGAACTCTCCCCAGAGATCACGCTCATCAAGAGACGCTTTACGTTTTCCTGCAACGCTGTGTGGTTGACACGGGAAACCTCCTGACAAGAGGGTGATTGCTCCGATTCCTCTATTTCTAACGCTATCTGCTGAAACATCCCTTACATCCCTCCATCTTGGTACATTAGGCCAGTGCTTTTCTAAAACCTTTGTAGGATAATCCGCATACTCACACTGCCCTACCGATGTAAAACCCGCCCATTCAGCCGCTAGATCAATTCCCCCGATGCCGGTGAACAGGCTGAAATGTATTAATTCCTTCATTGTCGTAAGTCCTTTCCCGTCGGAAAGGCGGCGCGCCTTTAAAAGCTTACCTACGACATTCATTTAGTTCGTTTTAAATTCATAATTCGTACTTACTCCCAATCCTCATCCAAAGTACAAACTGGCAACTCTTCTATTTCTTCCAAGACCTCGGCTATGCTATAGCCCACGATTGTACCCTCATCATCGCTTGTTGGCGATTTCATGTCAGGCATA
>JAOABT010000557.1 GCA_026418215.1 Clostridia bacterium
AGCTTTTAAAGGTTCTCATTCACCTTCACAAGCCCGTTCGTGTTTTGGAAGCAGGCACCGCCATTGGTTACTCCGCAAGTGTCATGGCGCTTGCCATGCCCCAAAACGGCTGTATCGACAGTATGGAAATCGAAGAGGACATGGCAGACATCGCTGAAACGAATATACACGCCATGGGTCTAAGCTCCAGAATAAGGGTCTTAAGAGGGGATGCGCTTGAAATCATGAAATGCCTTTCAACGCCCTATGACATGATTTTCCTGGATGCCTCCAAGGGCCAGTATGGCGAATATTATTCAGAGGCCATGCGGCTTTTGAAAACAGGCGGCCTGCTTGTGTCAGACAATGTGCTTTACAAGGGGCTTGTCACCCAGACTGGGCCGGTGGAGCACAAGCACAGAACCATCGCCGTAAAGCTTAGGGATTACCTGAATACCCTTTGTACCGATGAGAGGCTTGAAACGAGCCTGATACCTATTGGTGACGGCTTGGCTGTCAGTGTTAAGCTGCGATAAACCTATGAGATAATAAACTGACACTTAATGAGTTAAAGGCAAGGTGTACGTATGAATAAAGTTGAACTACTAGCTCCTGCGGGAAACCTCGAAAAGCTGAAAATGGCCATCCTCTATGGTGCAGATGCGGTCTATTTTGCAGGACAAGCCTTTGGACTTCGTTCGGCCTCCGATAATTTTTCCTTAGAGGAAATGCATGAAGGGGTGGCCTTTTGTCATGAAAGAGGGAAAAAAGCTTATCTTACCATGAATATCATTCCTCATAATGAGGACCTCAAGGATGTTCCGGCATTTCTGACCGAGGCAGCTAAATCAGGTATTGATGCCGTCATTGTTTCAGACCCGGGAATGTTTGCACTCGTTAAAAAGCATGCCCCCGAACTTTCAATTCATATCAGCACCCAGGCTAATATCACCAATATTGAAACGGTTCTCTTTTGGAAAAGTATTGGAGCTTCCCGCGTTGTCTTGGCACGTGAGCTCTCTTTAAAGGAAATCCGTCAGATAAAGGACAATATACCCGATGACATGGAGCTGGAAGCCTTTGTTCACGGGGCCATGTGCATGTCGTATTCGGGCCGCTGCCTGCTCAGCAACTTCCTGACCGGCCGGGATGCCAATAAGGGGGATTGCTCGCATCCTTGCAGATGGAAGTACCATGTGGTGGAGGAGAAGCGGCCGGGGGAATATTTCCCTATAGAGGAAGA
>JAOABT010000448.1 GCA_026418215.1 Clostridia bacterium
GATGTGTATAAGAGACAGGGAATATGCCATGCATATTGCAGGCAACGAAATGCCAGGCTATCATACAGGCTATGGCGCTATTGTCGGTGCAGCCGTCGGCGCGCGCCACTCCCACCTTTGCAACGGCGGTTATTCCATTGACCAGACCATGAAGGGCTTTGATGCGGAAAAGCTTGTGGACTCGCTCTTTAAAGAAGAAAAGGAGCGCTGCATGCTCAATAGCCTTGTCATCTGCCTGTTTGCAAGAAAGGTCTATGACAGGCCGACCATCCTTTCAGCCCTCAATTCTGTAGGCTATAACCTGACGGATGAGGAATTGACCCGGATTGGCGAGCGGATTTACAAGACCAAGCTGCGAATCAAGAAGGCTATGGGCTTTGATCAAAACAACGTCAAATTCCCGAAGCGCTTTTTCGAGACACCCAGTATGAACGGCCTTTTGAACGAAGAAACAGCCTACAGCCTTTTGAAGCTTTATCAGCAAAAGACAGAGGAGCTCATGAAAGAAGAGGCTTAGCATGAAGATTACCATAGAAGCTACAGAGTGGCTTAAACGCTATATCCCGGAAAGCCGGTCGGTTACCCTTGAGGTGACCGACGGCCTTTCTGTTTTAGAGAGCTTGAAGCTTGCGGGTGTGCCCGAGGACGAGATTGGCTTTGCCCTGGTTAACGGTGTCCGTCAGGATCTGATGGCCCCCCTTAAAGAGGGAGACAGCATCAAGCCCTATCCGGCCATTATCGGAGGGTAAGATCGTAACAAGGCAGTCTTGCAGGGTTAATGCTTGATAAGCTGTCGGCTGCACAAGCACATAACCTTGACTTGCGGAAGTGTTTAGCCTAATTATCGAGTTAATGCAGAAGGCAGCGTATATACCTCTTTTGGGCTTTAGGGCTTTACGGCGCATTCCCCGGCTGAACCCGTCAAAATTTCAATGGCGTGAGGTAGAACGGGAAGGACCACTTCGAGACATTCCCGTACGCCCTTGGGGCTTCCGGGAAGATTGATAATAAGGGTTTTACCGCGGATACCGGCAACTGCCCGGGACAGCATGGCGCGGTTGGTGATCTCCAGGCTTTTGGCCCGCATTGCCTCCGGAATACCGGGTACCTGACGCTCAATGACGTCGAGGGTGGCTTCCGGTGTGATATCCCGGGGTGAAAAGCCGGTTCCGCCTGTTGTGACAACCAGCTCCAGCTTTTTGTCGTCGCACAGCTCCTTGAGGGTATTGGCGATTTGATCCCTCTCGTCGGGAATAAGCCTGTATTCCAAAACACTGCCGCCTATGGTATCGACCATTTGGGCTATGACCTTTCCGCTTTCATCCTCCCTAAGACCCTGGGAGCCCTTGTCACTGGCTGTGACGATACCGACCTTAATCATTTCTTCGGCACTTCCTTTATTTTAAGAATTTTTAGAGATATTATATCACAAGGAGGTCTTGTCATGCTGAATGTGGTGACGGTTTCCGATGCCCTCAGTCTTTTGGCTGAGCACTTTAAACACGAAATAAACACAGCCGAAACGGTAGCTTTGACAGACGCCCTTGGCCGTGTCTTGGCCCAAAATATTTATGCTCAAGAAAATATTCCGGGTTTTAACCGTTCTACGGTGGACGGTTACGCTGTCATCGCTTCTGATACCTTTGGCTGCAACGAAGCCCTTCCTGCCATGCTAAAGAACGTAGGAGAGGTGCTGATGGGCAAGGATTCTGAAATAAGCCTTGCGCCTGGCGAAGCAGCTTACATCCCTACCGGAGGTGTTTTGCCCCATAAGGCCGATGCGGTCGTCATGATTGAGTATTGTGAGGACTTGGGATCGGGGGAAATTCTGATTCAGAAAAGTGCCGCCCCGGGGCAGCATATTATCTTCGCGAGCGATGACATGAAA
>JAOABT010000532.1 GCA_026418215.1 Clostridia bacterium
GGTAACCCCTACGAGTTCGGCATAGTCCCTGATATTACGGTTGAGGATGACTTTAGCAACGGTAAAGATGCCGTTCTGGATGCGGCTATCAATTATTTAAGTGGGAGCGAACCAGGATGAAAGCCAATATAACGAATTGCACAGGAAACGCAAACAGAAATATCAGCGATAAAAGCTTCCCAGCATTAATGAATCCCAACATTTACCGATGAGTTAGAACTTTGATGTGATCGCTGAAACCCGCCTGTCAAGGCTTTTTTTAAATATTTTCATTTCTTTTCACAGAATAAAACACCCCTCGTGAGACAAGAATGTTATCTGTACAAAACAGATGGCGACAGAGAGGTGTGTTGATTATGATGAACAAGGTTGAGATTTGCGGTGTCAATACATCAAGGCTACCACTACTCTCCAGCAGCAAGATGGAGGAGCTCTTTAAAAAAATTAAGGCTGGTGATAAGGCGGCCCGCGAAGAGTTTATCCAGGGAAATCTCAGGCTGGTGCTAAGTGTCATCCAGAGATTCGGAAACAGGGGTGAGAACGCAGATGACCTTTTTCAGGTCGGCTGTATCGGGCTGATTAAGGCTATTGATAATTTCGATGTGACCCAGAACGTGAAATTTTCCACCTATGCCGTACCCATGATTATCGGTGAAATCCGGCGCTATTTAAGAGACAATAATCCGATCCGCGTAAGCAGATCATTGAAGGATACAGCCTATAAAGCATTGCAGGCCAGAGACAAGCTCATCGGGAAGGAATCCAGGGAGCCAAGCGTAAATGATATTGCCAAGGAGCTTGGAATTTCCAAGGAAGACGTGGTTATGGCCCTCGACGCCATCCAGGAGCCCATTTCACTCTTTGAATCCGTTTACCATGACGGCGGCGATGCCATTTACGTCATGGACCAGGTGAGCGATGAAAAGAACAGTGATGACCGGTGGCTCGAGAGTATTTCCATCAGCGAGGCCATGAGTAAGCTGAGTGACAGGGAAAAGAAAATCGTAGACCTTCGCTTCTTCCAGGGACGAACCCAAATGGAGGTTGCCGATGAAATAGGTATCTCTCAGGCTCAGGTCTCCAGGCTTGAAAAATCGGCGTTAAAGCATATGCAGAAATATGTATGAGAGAAGCAAGGGCAACCTTGCTTTTTATTTTTATCTTCCGGGTTCTGAAAGCCGAAAGCCATAGTACCCGATTAAGTTATCCATTTAGTGGTACAAAACAACTAAGACCAGACCATAGGATTGCCTGTCAGAACGCAGGAAGGTCTTCAATAGGAGATGCGCGTTACTTTGACAAATTGGATGACCGCCTTGTACAGTATCCTTATAAAGGTGTTTGGAAAATTGGCGTTTTAATAAGCCTAAATACCCCAAAACCAACATTTTTCTTAAAACAGAAAAGGAAATGTAACAAATTGACGATAAATACAGTGGTAATATAAATGTAACACAAGATACACAAAGGAGAAAAAGTCTATGAAGTGTCCTTATTGTTCCTTTCAGGAAGACAAGGTGATAGACTCGAGACCCACAGACGAAGGTGCCACCATCCGAAGAAGAAGAGAATGCTTAAGCTGTCACAAGCGGTATACCACCTATGAAAAAGTGGAAAGCCTGCCGATTATGGTTGTCAAGAAGGATGGCTCCCGTCAGCCCTATGACCGTGAAAAGGTGAGGAAGGGTATTCTCCGGGCTTGTGAGAAAAGGTCGATTTCTATTGATCAGATAGAGAATGTCCTTGACAGCATTGAGGCGCAGATCAGCAATTCTCTTGAACGGGAGGTTACCAGCGAATTCATCGGCGAGCTTGTCATGGATAAGCTGAGAGAGCTCGACGAGGTTGCTTACGTTCGCTTTGCTTCCGTCTACCGTCAGTTCAGGGATATCAATACCTTTATGAATGAGTTGAATAAGCTTTTACTCGATAAATAGAGCGGAGGTTGGCCTTTGGCAAACAGCGGAGTTAAACGTATTAATGATATCATCAAATCAACGCTGAACGTTATCGAAGAAAGCAGAGGCGCTATTTTCGAGATCTCCGAGAATGCACGGAGAGAAGTTTCAAGCCTCAAGGACGAGCTGCAGCTTTTAAAGAGCGAGGTTCAAAAGACGATGGCCGCCTGCGAGGCGCTTGAGAACAAGGTGCTTAAAAGTCGTCAGAGGCTGGCCGCTATTAATAAGGATTTTAACCGTTATTCTGAAGATGAGATGAAAAAGGCCTACCAGGAGACCAGCGACCTCATGGTTGAGCTGGCAGTAGCCCGTGAACGTGAAAGCCAGACCATTCTTCGCAGGAATGACGTGGAGAGACGTCTAAAAAATGCCCTTGAAACGGTGGGGAAGGCTGAAAAGCTGGTAACCCAGGTAGGAACCGTCTTAAGCTATCTCACAAGTGACCTTCAAAAAATGGACGAGCATATTGAAAGCTCGGAAAATAAGCGAACACTTGCCCTTCGTATTATTAAGGCCCAGGAAGATGAACGGAGAAGAGTCGCCCGTGAGATGCACGACGGACCTGCCCAGGCCATGAGCAATGTTGCTGTCTCTTATACACATCTGACGCTGCCG
>JAOABT010000619.1 GCA_026418215.1 Clostridia bacterium
CGTGAGATTGCGGTGTATGCCGACCGTAAGGGGCATATTACCGATGTTTGTGTTGGCGATTTCAAGACCGTGGACTTAAACGAAGTCGAAGGCCGCCGCAGCAAGGCCCGCCTCTCCGGTGTACGGTGCATTCATACCCATCCTAATGGGAGCGGCATGCTGTCAGCAGTGGATATAAGCTCCCTAAAGCTTTTGAAGCTGGACATGATGGCGGCCGTCGGCATTGTGGGCTTGCGCCCCGCCGAGATTTTTGCTGCTGTTCCCTCCTCGGTAACGGTCGAGGATGTAGACATACAGGGCCCTTTTCTGGCCGACAAGGAAGATTTTGAAGGCCTTCTTGAAGCAATCAGCCAAGCCGATGACTTTTTAAAGAAACAGGCAGAGAACCTTGGCGACGATATCGAAAAGGCCATTCTGGTGGGAATTAAAACTCAGGAGACCCAGAACATACAAGGCGTCAGCGAGGCTGATATCTCCATTCAGGAGCTCAAGGAGCTTGCTGAAACCGCGGGTGCTCAGGTCCTTGCAAAGGTCATGCAGAAACGCGAGGGCCGGGATGCTGCTTTCTTTATAGGAAAGGGAAAGGCCGAGGAGCTAAGGCTCATGGTACAATCCATGGAAGCCAATCTCGTGGTATTTGATGAGGAAATATCTCCGTCGCAGCAGCGTAACCTTGAAGAAGTACTCGGCGTGAAGGTTCTGGACCGAACAGGCCTTATTCTCGATATTTTCGCCCAGAGGGCTCGAAGCCGCGAGGGTAAAATACAGGTTGAGCTTGCGCAGCTCGAGTATAATCTGCCAAGGCTTGGCGGCCAGGGCATAGCGCTTTCCCGTCTGGGAGGCGGTATTGGAACCCGGGGCCCCGGTGAAACCAAGCTTGAAACCGACAAGCGCCATATCCGACGGAAGATCAGTGTTCTCAAGGAACAGCTGAAAGAAATCAAGAAGCAGCGCAGCATTCTAAGAATTGAGCGCAGAAAGAACCGCGTCCCGGTTGCAGCCTTGGTGGGCTACACCAATGCCGGAAAGAGCTCGCTCCTCAATGCCCTTTGCGGAGCAGATGTCTATGCTGAAAACAAGCTGTTCGCAACGCTTGATACAACGACCCGTCAGCTCATTAATGATGATAACAATACCATTCTTATCACCGATACCGTAGGGTTTATCCGAAAGCTGCCCCATCATTTGATGGATGCCTTCAAGTCTACGCTTGAGGAAGCTGTCTATTCGGATGTCCTGGTTATTGTGGCCGACTCGTCAGACCCCTTCGTCGAGGATCACATCCGCATTGTCGATATGATCCTCGCTGAGCTGGGAGCATCCGAAAAGCCCACTGTCATTGCTTACAACAAAATTGATAAGCCTGTGGCAGAGGAGCGTGCGAAGCTTTCTACCGACAGAACCGTCATCGAGATATCTGCTAAGACCGGTGAAGGTCTGGAAGAGCTCAAAATGTGCCTTAAAAGCCTGCTTTGCGAGGTTAAGAAGAACTACTCCCTTCGCATACCCTATCAGGAAGGCTGGGTACTGCCATGGCTTTATGAAAACGGAAAGGTTCTTTCGGTCGACTACGACGAAAGCGCCTCGCTGGTCAGCGCCGAGCTCGATCAAACAAGCTATGAGAAGGTAAAGGCGTTCGTACCCGAACCCTAGACGACCGGGGGCTGGAACAGCGGCAAATTAGGCGGATACCAGGTAAACAGGAAGAACATGAAGATCATGATAACGACGGCAAGTGCCGAGGCTGTCTTCCAGGATGAAAAATCCTTGCCCCCACAGGTAAAGCGAAGCAAAATGCGTTGTGCAAAAAAGCCGGCTAAATAGGCGATAATCAAATCCAAGATAAACACATCGCGTCCTATAACTCCCATATAGCCATAGAACATCATGGGTACACTCACCATAATCGAAGCGAGTGAGGGCGCGAGACCCGCAATAAAATTGGCATTTCCCTTAAAGTATTTGAAATAAAGAAAGACATCTGTAAACAGCGCACCAAAAAAGATGATTTTGATATGCTCCCAGGTGCTTTCATTAACGGCGCAGATAAACGACAGAGGATAGAAGCCGGTCAGGGAGTATCCAAAATGGAGAAGCGACGCAAGTAAGAAAATCCAGACGGTTGAGAGCATGATTGCGCCTCTTTGCTTGGAACTGCAGGTGTTTTCCATGTGCTGTTTCCACCTTTATAAGTCTTTTTTTTATGTATATGATGACCGCTATATTCTTATTTCCCTATTTCAAAGAGTTAACATTTTGCAATAAATAATAAATTTGTCAGAGGTTAAGCCGGCTGAGTTCATGGTATAGTGGAATTGTCAGGTAAGGCGGGAGCCAACCGTTTGACTTTCTAGGATTTTAGGTGATGAAATCCTTTCCTGGGCTATTAGTACACAGCCTACCTAACTTGTGCATGCATCGGGTGTGAATGCTGTTTATGAGTCGCTTAGGCCAGTTGAAGCAATTTCAATTATGAAATACAAGCGCATACTGAAATGAAGGACATGGGCCGTTATAAGGGGCCCATACTAAGGCATCCTGACAAGAAAAGGCGTATTGACACCCCATTAGACCTATTGTAGAATAGTAATGCTGACCATGCTCGAGTGGTGAAACAGGCAGACACAACGGACTTAAAATCCGTCGGACTAATCCTCCGTACCGGTTCGACTCCGGTCTCGAGCACCAATAAAACCCTGAAGGCTCTATGCTTTCAGGGTTTTGTTATTATCTGGATAAATTCATCAAAGTCACCTTTAAATCACACTAATGTCACAGGAAAATATTAGGTAAAATAAGAACCGGGTAGAGACCCGGTTCTTATTTTGCATTTGCACTGAGATTTTTTGCCTGTTTTTTGTGGAAAGATTTCATCTGCTCATCAAGCTGTTCCTGCTTTTTCTTCTTAAGATGTTGATACACTCGCTTCAAAGTCTGAACATTATGCCCCAACCTTTCGGCTGCATATTGGTCAGGGATATTTTCATCATACATATCCGAAGCATGGTAGTGTCTTAAATTATGAAACGTGAAGTTTTTCTTCATTTTCTTTTTAACGATGTATCTGAACCTGTCAGCAAAAACGTGTGGAAGCTCGCAAAATATAGTTTGGTCAAAATTGGTAATTCTATCACGACTTCTTTTCGCTTTTAAAAGATCAATAAGCTCTGGCTGAACGGTGATGGTTCTGATTCGATTATTAGTTTTAGGGGTGCCAGAGTCATACTGATCTTTACTTCTTTTCTTAAGGCTTTTGTCCACTCTAATTTTACAAGCGTCAAAAAATACATCCGTCCATTTAAGAGCAAATATCTCAGCTTCGCAAAGTCCATCCCATGCAGCCAACCATATTATTATCTCATCATCCGTACCTTGACCAACTATGCCCAATAATTCAATCAAATCTTCTTCAGATGGTAACTCGGGCTCAGTAACGTTGACTTTTGGAGCTTTCATATACAATATAGGGTTTTCATTCTTTAGTGCATCAGTAAGAATCTCTTGCAATACGTAAAAGTGTTTGGCTGCTGTGGTTGAAGAAAGTTTCTTCTTTTTCTTAATTCCACCGTCGATGGGCACATCACTTAGAAGATAGGCAATGTACCTCTTGATATCAAACTCTTCTATTTCACCAACCTTATAATCCTTAAAGAATGGTTTCATGTGGTTTGTACCATAGGCCAAGTAGGTATTATAGGTGTTAATTTCAATATCAGTTTTCTTTATTTCAATCCATTCATCAAAGAACTTAGAGAACAGCTTATACTTATTTTTGATTACACCAGGTTTACTATTTTCAACTTCCTGTTCCAGTTCTCTTTCTCTTGCCTTGGCTTGTTTTAGTCCTTCAACGGTGTCCCTAAGAAATAATTGTTTTTTTTCGTCATCTCTACCAGCATAAACTCTTATTGAATATGAGCCATCTTTATTCTTCTTTATCATGCGATCCTCCTAACGTACATCGAATTGGACTTTTTTAACCCTCCCAATGATACTTACTTGCTTATCCGCTGACGAAAAAATCATTGGAGGATAATTTGGGTTTTCAGATCGTAATTCCAAAGACCTCCGCGACCGATATACGCGCTTTAACGTGTACTCATCACCTATTTGAACAACACCAATTTGGCCGTTTTCAACATCACCTTTTTCAATAAAAACAATGTCGCCCTCATATATCCTCGCGTTTATCATTGAGTCGCCTTTGACTCTAATTGCAAAATCAATTTTATCTCTCTTGTCAGTATGGGCATATTCCAACAAGTTCTCTTCAGCTAGAATCGGTAACCCAGCAGCGACATAACCGTAAACGGGTACAGTCTTAGAAAACTGTTCTGGGAATGCAATGGATAACTCTTTAGCCTGACCCTCCATTCCCATTAGGAATAATGGGTTAACACCATAACGAACAGCAAGAGCATCAATTGTAGTGGCTTTTGCCTTGAATTTACCGTTGATGTAATGTGATATTGATGTAGGACTTTGCTTAAGATAATCTGCAACACTGTAAATGGTATCTCCATTTTCTTTCATCAGTTCTAATAATCTCGCACCAAATAATTCTTTATTTACGTCGTATGTCATTTGATTGAACCACCCCGCCTATTATAGATGGTTATATTATAACAAATACTTTAACAACTTAACAATATATTTTGACAAAAGCAAATTTATGTTAAATAACTTATTGACTTATTGAACGGCATGGTATATATTGGACACGTAAGGTTTAATAACTTAACAAAGGAGGTGATGTGGTGAGTAACGAAAGTAAAAAGACTAATAGTGTAAGTAGATTGCTTAAGGCAAAAATGGTTGCCCGTGGAATAATAGCAGAGGAGCTTGCAAAAGACTTGGGAATTACTCCTCAGGCATTCTCCAATAAAATTAATAGATCTGGAAACAAATTCTGGGATAATGAGATTATCATAATTAGTAGGCGTTTATGTTTATCACAACAAGAAATCCTTGAAATTTTTTTCCCAGAAATGTTTAGTAACTTAACCAAGGTGGTGTAAGTACATATGAACAACATGAAAGTTTTCAATAGCCAGAAGTTTGGACAAGTCAGAAGCATCGAAGAAAACGGGAAGATCCTATTTGTTGGATCAGATATTGCAAGTGCTCTAGGGTACAAGGTTCCGCATAAGGCCATATACGATCATTGCAAGGGTGTACTGAAACGGAACATCCCTACCAATGGTGGCCAACAGGAAATGAATGTTATTCCAGAAGGGGACATTTACCGTCTGGCTGCAAAATCTGAATTGCCGGGTGCCGAAGAGTTTGAATCTTGGATTTTTGATGAAGTCATCCCATCGATCCGCAAGACAGGTGCCTATCTCTCACCAGTTATTGACAGCAAGATGCTCTACCAAATTGCCGCCCAACTCGAAGAAAAAGAAAGGCAGATAGCCCAGCGAGACAGCACGATTGCCGCCCTCACACCTGCGGCCAACCTCGGGAATGCCATGAGGCTGAACGATGGACTTATCCTCATAAGAGATTTTGTCAAAATCCTTACAAATGCCGGGGTCAAGATGAAACAGGCCGACTTGTTCACGTGGCTGATTAAAAACGGTTATCTGTACCGTAAAAAGAACGGAGATTACATCCCATATAAGGACTACATCGACCAGGGGCTTTTCAGAGTCCTTGAAATGCCGGTAGAAACAAAGGAGCATAGATCGTTTATCAGTTTCACAACAAAGATAACCGGCAAAGGACAGGAATACTTCATCAACAAGTTAAAGGAGGCATATTCATTGTGCCTACAGCAATAACCCGCTTCCGTTGTAATTTTTGTAACAAGCACTATTCCACCAAAGCCGATGCCTGTCTCTTATACAC
>JAOABT010000023.1 GCA_026418215.1 Clostridia bacterium
GGACTGAAGAATATTGATTTCTTCAATTTCGCTCACACCCTTGGCAATACCACTGTCTATCCCTTCCTCATCCTTTTCGTTTTACTGCTGCCCTTTTTTATCCTCGCAGAGAAAAAAGCCCAAGATCCCGTTATGAACCTCAGTTATTTTACAAACAGAAGCATCCTGACCACCCTTATCCTTTCCTTTGTGGTCGGTATCGTCATGATGGGAATGATTTTTGTACCTCAATTTGCAGAAAACGAGCTCAAGATTGCATCGGGAAGCGGCGGATATTTTGTCATCATCCTGGGCCTGTTTGCCGGAGTAGGGGCTCCTGTTTCAGGAAAGCTCATCGATAAGTTCGGACCCAAGGTTATTTTGGGACTCGGCTTTATTATCTCAGCCATCGGCGCTGTGTTCCTGATTTTTATCACAACCCTGTATCCCAACCTGGTAACAGTGATTACAAGTCTGGTTTTAATCGGCCTTGGTATGGGCTTCACCATCGGAACGCCGCTTAATTACATGATGCTCGAAAACACGCGAAAAGAGGAATCCAACTCCGCTTTGGCCACCCTGTCGCTGGTTCGGTCTGTGGGCACCGCTATTGCGCCGGCAATCATGATCGGCTTCCTGGCTCATGCAGGAGCCAATATTCAGACCAACGTCATGCAGCTGCTCCCCAAAGAGGTCTCTGTTCCTCCATTGCCCTATGCCCAGGAGCTGACAGAGAAGCTTAATATGTTAAAGAAAGACCCGCGAATGAAGGATAAGCTTGGTAACGTCGAAATGCCCGATTTATCTTCTATGACAAAGGTCAATATTGACATGGGCGGAAAAAGCGGCTTTAAAATGCCGGAGAACCTTGTTGAGCTGATGAAATCCTCCGATGTCACCACCATCACAAAGAACAGCAAAATACTGGCCGAAGAAATGTTTGCACTCATGACGCCTGAGCTTGTAACCAAAATACAGGACGGTGTTCAGAAAGGCATTGACGGTTTGAATTCCGGCTTGGCAGATATGCAAAAATCCGCAGCAGACTTGGAACAGGGCTATAAAGGCATTAGTGAAGGCATAAACGGCATGCAGTCCGCACTAGATTCTCAAAAGCAGGCACTGGAGGGTTTAGAAAGCTTGATGGCGGCGTTCACTAAGATGCCGCAAGGAATGCCTCAAGGAGCAGGTATGCCTTCGGGAAATCCAATGCGTTCAGCTGCAATGTCAAATGGAATGCCCCCATCCGGACAGATCAGCACACCTAAAAGTATTGTTGATATGATCCCAGCTCAAATTAAGAAAAACATACCCGACCAGGTTTTGGAGCAGCTTAAGACTATAAAAACCCCAAAAGATCTGCAAGCCAAAATCGATGAGCTTAAAGCTGCCATGACAGCCTTAGAAGCCAAATTAGATGAAGCAACCAAGAATCAGGCGGATATGGAAAAAGCTCTAGAGGGAATACGCGCTGCTCAAACAGACATGAACGACACTTTAACAAAAATGGTTGCCTTGAGGGACGCCGTTCCACAAGCTTTTGTAACCGCTAAGAATAATTATCTCCAAGAAATTGACCGCATGAAAGGCCAGCTTGAGGGAGAGTTCCAGAAAACACTCAATGCAGGCTTCAAGCAGGTGTATCTGACGGTTGCCATCGCCTCTTTCATTGCACTCATCATTTTAGCTTTCTATAAAAAGAGGGAAGATTCCGGAGAGTATGACTTAAGCCCAAAAGTATCGGAAAACCTGGAATAGAACTTAAAAAGATGCTTAAAAGCCCGCATAGCAAAATGCTTAGCGGGCTTATTGCTGTTATATTAAGAATGTGGTTATTGGGTTTGAGATACGTGATAATGCTTCAAAATACCGGGCAATTTTGATACATGATTATGCCTCAAGATGCTGGGCAATGCTGACGTTTAAAAAGCTAGTATGGGACTTAAAGAAATCCTAAAGGTTAAAGAACACTAGAAGAAAAACTGCTACCCAAAGGTATCGTAAAGCCTTTCTTTAGAAGTTGACTACTCTACCGTTAACAAAAACATTGATATTAACCCTTTCAATTGCACACAAAGCTGAAACCCAAGAAGAATACCATTCAGGAGAGTTAAAAACATGTCTCTCTAAGGATGTACTATGGGGTAGCTAGTATGCAGTATAAACATATGCTCGTATGAAAGGCAAGACTGCGGTGATTGATGCTGGAATGCAAATCGAGCGTTAAGCGGGTTGCTGTGCTTTGTTGATTATTTTGAAGCCGGTACGATATAGTCCTTTAAGAGTGCTGCTGTATCTGAGCCGTCTTTGGCTCTGCGGTCTGCATCGGCTGTGATAACAAAAATGAGGTCGAGATCGGGAACAACCATAATGTATTGGCCGCCATAGCCCGAGGCAAAAAAGGTTTCAAGGGTCCTCTTATTGGCAGCATCATCACAGGTTGATATCCACCAAAGATACCCGTAGTCGGATGAGCCTGCTGAAACCTTTTTAGTTACGGATTCCCTGACCCAGTCAGCCGGAACAACCTGCTTTTCACCCCATTTGCCCCCATGAAGGTATAGAAAACCGAACTTTGCCATATCTCTGGGAGTCAGGGATAGAAGATGTCCGCCGCCGTAAAAGCCCTTGGGATCAGTATCCCAATTGTAGTCATTAATGTCCAGAGCCTTGAAAAGGTACTTGTCGGCAAAATCCTTTGTGCTCATGCTTGTAGCCTTCGTCAAAACCCCGGATAGCAAATGCGTAAGACCGGTGTTGTATTCAAACTCTTCCCCGGGCTTTGAGCTCATAGGCCTGTCAAGTACATATTTGAACCAGTCCTCTTTTGAAAACCAGCTGTAATAATCGGTATCGACAGTCTTAAGCCCACCTGTCATGGTTAGGGCATTCCAAAGGGTTATCTCTTTTTTGAGGGGGTCCAGCCCTTCTTCTGCATATTCGGGAAGGAACTCTAAAACCGTTTGATCAAGGCTTTTAAGAAAGCCTTCTCGCAGAGCAATGCCAACCAGGGCTGAGGTGACGCTTTTAGTGACAGAATAAACTGGATTGAAGGTGTCGGCTGTATTCCCGTTATAGTATTTTTCATAGACTATCCTGCCGTGGCGGATGAGCAGCGTTGCATTGATGTTAGGGTAGTTTTCGTCGATGCGCTTCTCCATCTCCTTTAAAAGCTTCTCCTCAACCTTTTGTTCAGCAGGCGTCGATAAGCTCCATTGATTACCATCGTAAACCTTGGCATGAGGTGATGCTGTCAGGGTAGGTGTCAGGGGCGTTTGCTGTGTCTGTCCGCATGACGATAATAGAAGCGTTGAAATCAAAAAGAGAACAGCCAAGCTTTTGGAAAACCTCATTGATGCCACAGCCTTTCCTATAGAAAGCGGTTATGATTTCTGCTGTCAGGATTGCCTCAGTATTAATTCCAGTATTATCTAATCTCTTGTTCTTTTCAATAGGAACTTACACGCATTATAAATAAAGCATGAAACAATTGTATTCAATATAAAAACTAAATATCATAGTGCTTAATACCGCTCAATTGATTAGCATGATGTGTCTATACATCTATTAAAATGCCTAAACATAGAGCCTGTCTCTTATACACATC
>JAOABT010000044.1 GCA_026418215.1 Clostridia bacterium
AGAAAGCATCCTCGTGAGAGCACTGGTCTCTACTCACCGTCTGCACCAGGTAGGTGTTAGTTCCAACTGAAAAGCTGTCGCCGCTTTGAAGCCCTGCTTCTGAAAGCATCATCCCTTCCCAAAAGCCTTCCCTTGCTCCCAGGTCGCGGCTCGCTTTGGTCGAACGCTTCATGGAAACCTTTGAGGCTATGGTCGGGTTACGCAAAACAACACAGTCAACGCCTTTGGAACGGATATAGTTTCCGGCGTAGGACATCACACATCACCGCCTCACTGGCTTAAGCCAAAGTGGAAAAGAGGGGAGGGCATAACAAGCTGCATCAGCAGGGCATCCCGCTCCTCCTCAAATTCAACCTTCTTCTTGTCCCAGTCCACAGAAAGCTCATGCGTAGCATGTGGGCCCTGCTCTCTTTTCGGGAGCCTAGCCGACATGCTATGGCATAGGAGCCGAGCGCATTCATATACCACCGCCGTTTCAAGAAGCACGCACTGGTCGCTCCCAAGCGCTCCGTATCCCGAAATCTGATTTATGATGTTGGCTTCTGCCAGAGTGATGACATCAGGCTGATGCAAAACAGTATCCGGAAGATAGGCGCTGTCAACGCCCATCACATCCCGAATGCGCTGCTCCCAGCCTGACGCCGCCAAAATACGGTTTGGCATAGGGGAGCACCCCCTTTTTACTCAATAGTCAGAACCCGGCTGGTATCCTTGAAAATCTTTCTGAAACCACTGTTTTCAGAGACAGTCAGGATTTGGGTCTGGTTCTTGATAAACTTGTCCGCTTCGCTGATGGTAGAACCCACCTCAAAGATTTCCTCAACGGTGCTGCCTCGGTTCAAACCAACAATGGCTTCCTTGCCGCCAATCTTATCCACATTGGGGCTGTAAAGCAGGGTGATGTTGGAAATTAGATTCTGAGGAAGCTTCACGCTCACCTGAAGACCACCGGCTAAAAGCTCGTCCAGCTTAGAGGCCACCTCGGACTTGGGATAAAGCACCTCAAGAATCTGAATCAGACCATCCTCGTTTGCAACAACGGTGTCGCAGCCATAGGGATAGAACTTCAGCAGGAACTTAATCCAGGCGGCCTTTGTCAAAGCTGTAGCCGATGAATCAAGGTCTGTCAGCTTGGTTTTGGGTGCTGCGTTACTGTTGCCATCACCATCAACAATGACATCAAGGATTTCACCGATCTTGTTTTCGGCAGCATCCACACCGATACGGGCCACATGGATGTTGAACAGGTCAATGCTCATCCTTCTAAGAGCCTCATAGGAAGCCTCAATGGCGCGGCCGTATTTGTAGAGGGTAATGGCCGACTGACCAAGCTTCAGTTTTGCCACAGGAAGGTCAGCAGCCTCGGTAACCCTCTTCATTTCAGCAGCCTTCTTGTTTGATGCTTCCGAAAGGTCAAGGTAGGCGGCCTTGTAAACATTTCCGTCTATGGGCGTTCTCTTTGCCACAAGGAATTTGTAAAGGGGGAAGTCCGTCATGGCCTTCACCAGGGTTCTGGCAATGAACTCCGGAAAAAGCACCTTATTCTCTTCTGTCCTGTAAAAGGCCTCAACCTTTGAAGAGAAAATGTTCTTGTCGGGAATGTCCTTGGTGAGAATCTGGGCCTCCTTCATCAGGCGTTCAAAAGCATCCAGCCTTGAGCCCTCGGGAGTGGGATCCATTGTTTCAAGTAGCATGGAGAGTGTCATTTCCTGAGAATGAGCCTGCTTGTACATCTCCTGCTTCAAATTCGCTAATGCAAGTGCCATGGGTATCACATCTCCTTTCATTAACCCAAAAATACGGTGGCTGTCTTAGCGGTAGCATCGACAGAGATAAATACGGGGTTCCGAAGCTTGGCAGTGGTCGCACTATCCTTAACCTTACCGGCACCATCCAGTGCCACAATCTTTCCAACTGTAGGCGCTGTGTCAACGGTAGATACATCAGTTCTGAATCCTCTGAATTGAACGGTGCAATAGCCGTCATTTTCATAAGAATCAATAAATCCAAAAACGGTGTTTCCGTCTGTTCCGAGATCAACCGTGTCCGCAGCGCTGATTTCTACAGGCTTTCCGACAACCGCGTCTCTGTTTGCTGTTGCTACGAGTGCCTTAATGCCATCACCAGCCTTAAAGGTTGCACCCTGATAACCAACACCTTCAAATGAAATTCCACCTCTCATGAGGTTCACCTTCCTTTCCAAAAAGGGCATAAAAATAACCGCTCAAGCGGTATGTTTGTCACGTTACAGTTAAAAGCTACTTTCCTACGGTGTAGGCATCGTCTGGTATGTTCGACCTTTTCCCAAGCCCTTCAAGCCCGGCAGATGGGTCAGTATGCCGTCCTGCCGGAATCAGGTTTTTGGCCTGTGTCTCCCAGTTCTTCATGATGTCCTTAATGCTTTGGTTTTCCATGCCGTTAAGGGCCGTTTCCCAGGTTTCCACCGCGAAATCGTTCCCCATTGCTTTAACGCCCATAGAAAGCGCATCCTTGACAAGACTCTCATGGTAGTCCTGGCCTTCCTTGGCAAGCTTCAACACCTGCTCGCAGCTCAACTCCTTGCCAAGCCTTTCGGCGGCTTGCTCCTTGGTCATGAACAAATTCACCGGCCCGATGTTCGGGGGGACTTCATGTACTGCTACCCCAAACTTTTCGGCCAGATTGGCCATAACTTCTTCTGCTGTTAGCTCTCCTTTGCTGTAAGAAATACCGAGGGTTTCATGCATATTCATTACATTTTCATTCATTTTGTTTTCACCACCCTTCTGGTCAAGCGTGATAGGTGAGGGCTGCTCCGCACCGTCAGTCTTCACTGCTCCTGCGCCAACTCCAGCTGAAAAAAGCTTCTTACGGTCTTCCTTCTTCACCATGGAGGTAATGCTGCCGTTGTAATATTTGCAGATAAACACCGTATGCTCCGGGAACTCCTGCTTGTCC
>JAOABT010000136.1 GCA_026418215.1 Clostridia bacterium
GCCCGCGAGAACATCCCCCGCCCCTGCAGTGGCCATTCCGCTGTTGCCGGTGGGATTGATGCTGGTACGTCCGTCGTTGGCTGCAATAATTGTGCCTGCCCCCTTCAAAACAACGGTAAGACCGTATTCGTCGGCAAGATGGCGCGCGATGCCTATGCGATCCTATTGAATGCTTTCAACGGTTTGTCCCGCCAGCCTTGCCATTTCGGCGGGATGTGGCGTAATGACGGCCTCGCAGCGCAAGTCCTCCAGGAGCGATTTGCCCTGGGCCAAAAGGTTCAAGCCGTCGGCATCGATGACCATGGGCTTTTCACAAAGCTCTATGAGTGCTTTCAACAAGGATAAAGTATCAGAATTGCACGAGAGACCGGGGCCCACCAGGACCGCATCAGCCTCCTGTATAAGCCTTCGAAGAAGCTCCTTGTCCGGCAGTACAGCGTGCCCGCACGAATCAGGCAGTGCCTGATAAACAGCCTCCGGCAGGAGAACCGACAGCGTCTCGAGGCAGCACTCGGGTACGGCCAGCTTCACAAGGCCGCTTCCCGCAGCATAAGCCGCTGATCCGCTTAGAAAGGGCGCTCCGGTCATGCCCTTTGAGCCTGCTAGGATAAGAACCTTGCCAAAGGTTCCCTTATGGCCGTCTGCCGGCCGATTGGGAAGCATATCCCTCACTTGAGATTTTTCGGTGAGCTCCAGGGTATCAAAGCTGTCGGCCAGGGCATAAGGAATGCCAATATCGGCGACGGTGAGCTCGCCCTGGCTGCTAAAGCCCGGGTACATGAGCATGCCAGTTTTAGGCAGAAAAAAGGTGACGGTTGCATCGGCTTTAATACTCACACCGCGTATTTTACCGGTGAGACCGTCGACGCCCGAGGCGATATCAATAGAAAGAATACGCTTGGAATGGTTGTTGATGGTTTCAATGACCTCGCGCCAGAGACCTTCGACCTCACGATTGAGGCCTGTTCCCAAAAGCCCGTCGATGGCCAGGTCCGACTGGCTGCAGGCTTTTGACAAGCGGTCAAGGCCGCTTTCGTCATGGATAATGGGAATATTAAGCCCCAGATTTTTGAGGATTAAGGCATTGGTCAGCGCATCTCCGGTGAGTGCACCCAAAGGCGTCATGGTAAAGGCTGAAACCGAATAACCCATGGATAAGAGGTGTCGCACCACCGCAAAGGCATCTCCGCCGTTGTTGCCGCTCCCCGCGACTACTGTTACGTTGGCATCAGCCACATCCTTCAATAGCTCCGCAGCCTTCATGGCAACCTGAAAAGCGGCATTTTCCATGAGCACAATCCCTGGAATCCCGATTTCCTCGATGGCCGTCCGATCAATGGTCTTCATCTGTTGAGGTGTCAAAAGCTTCATTTCTCAAACCCTCCAGCCCATACTTCTCTTCAAGGCTTTTGACCTGATCCGAGCCCAGGAGCTCCGTGAGGTCTACCGCATATTGGGTCCAGTCGATCTTGATGGTATCGAGCTCCTCTCTAAGAGCCTTTTCTTTTTGTTCCAGCGCCAGAAGCTCGTCCTGAATCTCCTTGGCTCTGTCCTTATTGGCTTTCAATGTCGCGAATATGTAATTTGTCGAATCCTCAAGGAGTTTTAAATTGGCTTCCTTCAGCGTGTCGTCAAACTTTTCGATGTCCTCCAGAATATCATTCATGCGGGCATTTATTTTTTCGATTTCCTTCTTATACTCTGTAAGCCTTGACTTAGCCTCGTCGTTGTTGTTTTCAAAGGCTTCCTTGGTAAGGCTGATGATCTCGTTCATGCATCTGCGCTTTTTGGGCTCAAGATTATCCTGTTCGTTTCTGAGCATGGCCTCCTGCTTGATGA
>JAOABT010000611.1 GCA_026418215.1 Clostridia bacterium
GCATACAAGAATTACTATAAACCATTGCAGGCTTAGATGATATAAGGCGATGCGGAATGCACAGGTTACTTCAGAACCGCCCAGTAATTGCGTGTTTTCTGGATATCCTCTAATACCTGCTTTTTAAGTGCGTTGACGTTCTCAAATTTCTTTTCGCCTCTGAGCTTTTGAATAAAGCAGACTTCAATGGGCTTGCCGTAAAGGTCTTCGTTGTAGTCCAGCAAATGGGTTTCGATACTGAACAGGCTCCCATCCCTTACGGTGGGCGCTATACCAACATTGGTGATGCTGTTTATCCACTGGTCGTTAAGTCGTGTTTTTGTAATGTAAACACCATTTGCAGGAACCACCATTTCCGGGTGGGCCATGATATTGGCTGTCGGAAAGCCCAGCGTCCGTCCGATGCGCCGTCCGCCTATAACCTCCCCTTTTAGGGAAAAATGCCGGCCTAAAAGCTGAAATACCCTATCCATGCGGCCTTTTCGGATATAGTCACGTATCAGCGTGCTGCTCACGATTTCGGCATTAACCTTGACAGGAGGAACGACAATCACCTTAAAGCCATACTTTTCACCGCTTCGCTTCAGGTATTCCACGTCTCCCTTTCCCATATAGCCGAAACGATAGTTAAAGCCGACCACAGCAAGGCGAATCTTGAGCCGATCGATGAGGATGTCCTTGATAAACTCTTCAGGAGACAGACGAGAAAAGGCTTCGTCAAACTCCTGGTAGCAGAGGGTGTTGAGCTCAGTAGAGGATAAAAGGTTCGTCTTCATGTCGTTTGTGGTGATAAGCGGGTTAATGAGAGTTTTCCTCAGCATGTTATCGGGATGCTTTGTGAAGGTATAAACAATCGAATGAAGGCCATTCAAGCGGCATTCACTGATAAGCGTATTAATAAGGGCCATATGCCCGATATGAAGTCCGTCGAAATTCCCCAAACCCACGCCGGTGTGGCCTTTGAAGGTTTCTGGGGTAATCTGGGTGATAACCTGCAAATCCATTCATCCTTTCACAGGTCCATATGGTTTTCTGTTTTTCAGAGCTCATTCCCTATCCATTTATGGGTTTTAAGGCCTTTGGCACCGTTTTGATCTGCCACAGCCTTACCGATAGCTAAAAACTGCCGCTCTAAGCCATAGATCCTTACATACTCAGTCTTATAATCCGATAGCCCGATTGTTAGGCCGTTAAGAAGCCTTTTCGCTTCTTCATCGTTGACATGTACCGCGTCAAGCTGCACCAGTGCCTGATCCATTGGGAGCAGGGCTTCTTCAAGCCTGTTCTTAGCTTTCAGCTCGTTGAGGCTTTCAAGTGTATAGGCATCCTTAAGTAAAAAGGGCCCCGAGCGAGTTCTCACGAGCGATTCCATATGTCCCCCACAGCCAAGCTTCTCACCGATATCATGGCAGAGGGTGCGCATATACGTTCCTTTTGAACAGTTTACATCCATGATAACGCGGACCTTATCTCCGACATTCTCCATCGAGAGGATATCGATGCCATAAAAGGTGACCGGACGGGGCTTGCGCTCTATTTCAACGCCCTGGCGGGCCAATTCATAAAGCTTTTTCCCGTCAACCTTGATGGCCGAGTACATGGGCGGAATCTGCTCCATGGGGCCGACAAACGATTTAATAGTATGTTCAATGCTTTCAAAGGAGCTCTCTACCTTGTTCTCGTACAGAACATGGCCTGAAGCATCCTGGGTATCGGTTGCGGCACCCAGCATGAGTCCTACGCGATAGGCCTTGTCCTTCTCCATCATATATTCGATGACTTTGGTGGCCTTCCCGACACACACTGGCAAAACACCGCCGGCATCCGGGTCGAGAGTACCCGCATGCCCTACCTTTTTAGTGTTAAAAAGCCTTCGTATCTTTGCAACAACATCAAACGAAGTCATTCCCGTAGTCTTGTGGATATTGAGAATTCCGTGCATTTATGAATTCCCTCGAATCCCGGGCAAAATAGCCGCAACCACAGAAAGAATGACCTCTTCCAAGGGCCCGCTGACATTAAAGCCCGCGGCACGCTTATGACCGCCGCCGCCGAATTTCTCCGAGACAGCCGCTACATCCACGTAGTTGTTGGAGCGGATGCTCCCTTTGAAATGGCCTTTGGGGTCTTCCCTTAAAAAGACCGAGACCTCAACGCCCTCAAGATTTCTGCCGATGTTCACAAGTCCTTCGTAATCATCGCTTTTAACAGGATACTTCTGAATATCCTCAAAGGTCAGGTACGAAACGGCAAGCTTTCCGTCCTCCAAAAGTCTCAGAGAATTCATGGTCTGCTTCATTAAGTAAAGCTTGGTATGGGAGACCATGTCAAAGACCTTCTTGATGACATAGGGAAAATCGATGCCCTGTCTTAATAGCTCTGCTGATATCTCAAGGGTTCGCGGCGTTGTGTTGGTATAGCGAAAACCGCCCGTATCCGTGATGATGGCGGTATAAAGGCATAAGGCGATGTCTTTGTTCAGGGTTCCGCCCAAGTGCTCCAGTATAAGATCGTAGACAATCTCGCCTGTTGCAGCCGACTTGATATCTACATAGGAATAATCGGCCTCAACACGGTTTGTGGCATGGTGATCAATACTGAGCTTGATTTGAGCCTCATGGAAATAGGGCTCTCTCTGACCCAGTCTTGCGATATCGCCGTTATCAATATTAAGCGCTACATTGTAGCGCTTGTCAGGATGATTTTTAATAAGATCCAACCCGGGCAAAAAGTCAAGGTTTGAAGGAACCTCTTCCTCTACCAGTACATCCACGCTCTTGCCCATCTGCCTTAGCCACAGACCGAGCGCAAGCGCTGCCCCCAATGCGTCGCCATCCGCGTTGATATGCGGAAGAATAACGACTTCTGAAGCGGCCTTTAAGCATTCGGCCACTTTTACTAATGTTCCCTCTGTCATATCCTTCTCAACCCTTAATCCTCTTGCTCATTTTGGGGCTTGCTTTCCTGTCCCTTGGCCAGGGTTTGGTCAATAAGCCTGCTGATATGCATTCCTTGCTCAATGGAGTTATCCAGCTCAAAATGGAATTCAGGTGTGTAGCGAAGATTGATCCTGTGGCCGATTTCGTGGCGGATAAAGCCCGCTGCATGAACCAGAGCCGCAATGGCATCCTTCTTCTTGGCTTCATCACCCAGCACACTGACATAAATCTTTGCAAACCTGAGGTCCTTGGTGACCCTTACAGCTGTAATGGAAACGAACTCCGGGAGTCTTGGATCCTTGATTTCGTTGCGGATGAGCCCGCTTAATTCCTTTTTGATTTCCTCTGAGATTCTGTCGATTCTATCCATAATTTGCACCAACCTTTTGTATCCATGATACTTAGTTATTCCCCGAAAGACCATTATAAATATCACCGTCCTGATGGGTTCAGGACGGTGAATGTATCATATCATCTTATGCTGTTGATCCAAAACGGATTACTGCCTCTGAACCTCTTCCATCTGGAAGGATTCAACGATATCGCCTTCCTTGATGTCG
>JAOABT010000265.1 GCA_026418215.1 Clostridia bacterium
AGATGTGTATAAGAGACAGCCCGAAGGGATTATTATTGAAAAGGAAATGTAATAAGGAGGTCAAAGCATTATGCCATTCGAAACCAGTGCCATTTTAATCAGCGTGGTCGTCATTCTCATCCTCTCAACCTTTTTCTTCATTATCTCCAGGTATCGCAAATGTCCGTCCGACAAGATCATGGTCATTTACGGTAAGGTCGGCTCGGCTAAAGACGGCTCGGCTCTCTCCGCCAGATGTATCCACGGCGGCGCCGCCTTCATCTGGCCCATCATTCAGTCCTTTGAATATCTGGACCTGACACCAATGTCCATCAGCGTGGATTTAAAGAACGCCTTAAGCCGCCAGAACATCCGTATTGACGTGCCTTCCAGATTCACAGTCGGTATTTCCACTGATCAGGGCGTCATGCAAAATGCCGCTGAACGTCTCCTAGGCCTGAAGCTTGTAGAAATTCAGGAGCTTGCCAAGGATATCATTTTTGGTCAATTGCGCTTGGTCATAGCCACCATGGATATTGAAGAGATCAACACAGATCGTGACAAGTTCCTCGAAGCTGTTTCGCGCAATGTGGAAACAGAGCTTAAAAAGATTGGCCTCCGTCTCATTAACGTCAACATCACCGACATTAACGATGAATCCGGCTATATCGTCGCTCTCGGTAAGGAAGCGGCTGCAAAAGCCATCAACGATGCGAAGCGTTCCGTTGCCGAAAAAGACAGAGACGGTGCCATCGGCGAAGCCAACGCCAAGCGCGACCAGAGAATTCAGGTTGCCGCGGCTGATTCAGAAGCCATTAAGGGCGAAAACGAATCCCTGGCTGCTGTAGCCCAATCCAATGCGACACGCCGTGAACGTGAGGCAGAAGCCTTGAAGCGTGCAACAGCCGCAGAAAAGATACAAACCGCGAAAGCCTTGCAGGAAGCCTATCTTGCAGAGCAGGAAGCGGAAAGCGCCCGTGCTGCCCGTGAAAAGGCCACACAGGAAGCTGATATCCTGGTCAAGGCAGAGATTCAGAAGCAAAAGCTGCAGCTTGAGGCCGAGGCTCAGGCAGAGCAAACCAGAAGAATTGCAAAGGGTGAAGCCGACGCTATCTTCCTCAAGATGGAGGCTGAGGCCCGCGGTATGCAGGAAATCCTCACCAAGCAGGCTCTGGGTTATACACAATTGGTTCAGGCAGCTGGCGGAAATGCTACGGATGCCACCAAGCTCCTGCTGGCTGACAAGATGGAAGAGCTCATGAAGATTCAGGTTGAGGCCATCAAGGGCATCAAGATCGACAAGGTGACGGTTTGGGACGGCATGAACGGCAAGGACGGCGCTCCGGCCACAGCCAACTTCCTTTCGGGCATGATGAAGTCCATCCCTCCCATGAATGAGATGTTTAAAATGGCCGGCATGGAAATTCCAGGCTACCTCGGCAAGGATGCAGCAGAAACTGTTAAAGCTTCTGAGGAAGCCGCCGGTTAATAAGAAATAGTATCTAGAGAGTGCTAAATAGGAGTTATAAACAGGGAACCCACGGGATTAGCATGAAATGCTTATTTCCGTGGGTTTTATCATGTTTTGAATAAATTACATGGTTTTTGTCTGTATAAGGGAGGTAAATATATGATAATCCGTTTATTTATTAGGATGATATTTTAACAATCCATGCAGATTAAGGAAGGTGGCAAAAGATGAGATTTGGCTTCAAAACCATTAAAGGGAGAATCCTGTTTGTCATGCTCCCGCTTGTTATACTCACGTTGATCCTCTTAACCCTGATCAGCTACACAACCTCCAAAAGCATTATTGTCAACGAGATTGATAATAAGATGGGCTCTGCGTTGAACAATGTCATTCTTTCAATTGAGCAGGTCTTTTTAAAGCACAGCCGAATCCCGGAATCACTGGCGAGAACGGTGGAGATCCAGGGCAAGAAAATGAGTGCCGATGAATACCAAGCGCTCCTTAAAAATTATGTCAGAACCAATGACCAGACCCTCGGAGCCGGCGTATGGTTCGAACCGAACCAATACAAAGAGGATATCAAATATTTTGGACCCTATGTTTACCGTGAAGGGGATAAGCTGGTCTATACCGAGGACTACTGTACGGCTGAATATGATTATCCCAAGTGGGAGTGGTATACCATCGGCAAAAACGCTGAGGGGAAAACCCTATGGACGGCGCCCTACTACGATGATGTCTCCAAGAAGACCATGGTGACGACGACCGTTCCCTTTTATGACGAGCAGAGGAGATTCCTGGGAGTCACCACGGGTGACATTGATCTTACCAATATTCAGAAAATGATCGCTGGAATCCGTGTAGACGTTTCAGGACGAGCCTTTCTGGTGGATACGACCGGTATGTATATCGCAGGTGCTGATGCTGCAAAGATCATGAAAAGCAAAATCACTGAGGACACCAATAAAGATTTGGCTGCGTTGGGACGGATTCTTCTGAAGGGTCAAGGCGGAACGGGGTATTTTACAGATGCCCAGGGAAAAAACATCGCTTATTTCGCACCGATTCCCGAAACCGGCTGGATGCTGGTGCTTCATATTCCTGAGACTCAGCTTTTCAAGTCCCTTGACAGTCTTCTCATGAAGCAGGCTGTAACTTGTCTCATCGCGCTTGCTTTCATGTTCCTGCTCATCATCCTCATTTCGCAGTATCTCAACGGCAATATCAGAAAGCTGCTTCGCTTTGCAGAGGCTATCGGGAATCAGGACTTAACGTATCGAATCGAGATTAAGACACAGGATGAGCTTGGGAGACTGGCCGGAGCCCTTAATCATTCTGTAAGCAATGTCAGACAGCTGCTTTCAGAGATATCAGCCAGCTCCCAGGATATCAGTGCCTCCAGTGAGGAGCTCTCCGCTACCATCGAGGAAATATCGTCGAGAATGGCGGTCATCAATGAGTCTACAAAAGAGATTTCATACGGCGTGCAGGATCTCAGCGCAACAACCCAGCAGGTCAATGCGTCGGTTGAAGAAATTGATGCAACCACCCAAAAGCTTGCCGAGCGCTCCGGCGAAGGAAGCTCATCCTCCGAAGAGATCAGGGAACGTGCCGCCCATATCAAGCGGCGCGGCCACCAGTCGATGCAGACTGCACAAACCATCTATACGCAGAATCATCAGAAAATTCTTGAGGCTATCGAGAAGGGCAAGGTTGTCGAGGAGGTTCGGATCATGGCCGATTCGATTGCCGGCATAGCTACTCAGACCAACCTCCTGTCGTTGAATGCAGCTATTGAGGCTGCAAGAGCGGGCGAAAGCGGCAAGGGCTTTGCGGTTGTCGCCGAGGAAATCCGTAAGCTCGCCGAGCAGTCCGCTTCGGCTGTCAGAAGCATTCAGCAAGTTGTCAAGCAGGTTCAGGATGCTTTCTCAAATCTTTCTCAGAATGCTCAGGAGCTGTTGGGCTTTGTTGAGAATAATGTGAACCAGGATTACAGGCTTCTGATTGACACGGGTGAACACTATGAGCAGGATGCCGAGACCATTAACCGGATTGCTGCTGAAATTGCCGATTCAACCGGTAAAATGGCTCGGACTATGCAACAGATCAATATGGCTGTTCAAACCGTTTCAGCGACTGCCGAGGAATCAGCCTCTAGCTCGGCTGAAATTCTGAGCAGCATCAGTGAAACATCTGTTGCCTTGAATGAGATCGTCAAGGCATCACAGAGCCAGGCGGAGCAAGCGGAAAAGCTGAACGCCGTGATCCAAAGATTTAAGGTGTAAGGCCTGATATTAAAAAATAAGCTGCTAGAAAAGAAGGATTATTCCGCCTGGCAGTAAGAAAAACGGTTATGGCAAGCATAGCCGTTTTTTCTAGTCTTGGGGCTTTAGGCTAGACGAAAATAAACTTAAAACTCTTGACAGGGACAAGCAGGGAAGGGTAAAATATCTACATTAACAATTCATTGCTTCAACGTGTTAAAGTAATGAAGTAAGGAGCCGAGTATGAAAAGATGGAACATATACACTCCGGAGGGAGTGCAGGATATACTTTTCACCACCTGCAGGCAAAAGAGGGCATTGGAGGATAAGCTTCGTACGGCCTTCCGCTTATCGGGCTATTGCGAGCTGGAGACCCCTATCATAGAGTTTTTTGATGTCTTTGGCGGTGAAAGCGGTCTCATCAAGCAGGAGAGCATGTATAAGTTCTGCGATTCCAAGGGACGTCTGCTGGTTCTCCGTCCGGATATGACCGTCCCTGTGG
>JAOABT010000304.1 GCA_026418215.1 Clostridia bacterium
GCATATCGCGCTTGATATCCTGCAACAGCGGCAATGCCAAGGGCTTCAGCATTAAAAGCTCATAGATGAGCGAAGAATTGAACATCGCATCGGCTTCTTCCTGGAACGGGAAGATATTCTTCTCTTCTCCCCTTCTGACGCTGGGCCATAAATCAATCGTCACTGGTGCGGGAGTGCCGCGGAAGCGATTGTCACGGCAGATACGGCGAATGAGCCTCACATCCGTCGTTGGGATACGATTATGAAGGTCAATACGCATTGACGTGATGGCACTGATATAGATCTTAAATTTACTGTCATTGGGAACCTCGCTGGTCAACCTGGGATTCAAGGCATGAATACCCTCAATGACAAGAACCTGGCCCTCGGAAAGCTTCATCTTGGTGCCGTCGTATTCGCGCTTTCCGGTCTTAAAATTAAAGGTCGGAAGCTTTATTTCTCCCCCTGAAATCAGGGTGTTCAAATCCTTGTTGAAGAGCTCCAAATCGACGGTTTCCAGTGCTTCATAATCGGGCTTACCCTCTTCGTCCAGAGGGGTACGGGTTTTGTCTACAAAATAGTTGTCTACTGAGATATTCTGCGGCATGAGGCCGTTTACCCTCAGCTGTATGGATAAACGCTGAGCAAAAGTGGTTTTACCTGAGGAGGATGGGCCTGCAATAAGAATGACCTTCTTTTGCTGTTCGTGGTTTTTGATTTTGTCAGCAATAGTGGCTATTTTTTTCTCATGAAGCGCTTCTGCGATGAGAATAAACTCAGTAAGCCGCCCTTGATCTACAATGTCATTGAGCTTGCCTACGTCATCCACGCCAAGAATCTCGCTCCATTGGCTGAATTCGTTGAAAATATTAAAAAGCTTTCGGGGTATGATCAGATCCGGAAGTTCATTAGGATTTTCCTTTTTGGGCATGACCAAAACGATGCCGCCATTATCGGGCTCAAGCTTGAAAATTCTTAGGTAGCCTGAGCTCGGAACCATATAACCGTAAAAATAGTCCTCAATGTCATCAAAGATATACAGACTGACATAATCCTTTTCACGATATTCTATGGCGCGGTAGCGGTCTTCGCGTCCCCTTTTTAGAAAGATCTTGCGGGCATCGTCAATAGAGACAACGACCTTCATAAAGCGTTTATTAAGCTCAACGAGCTCACGCATTCTTTTCTCAAGCCGCTCCACATCTTCGGGTGTCACCTTGAAATCAAATAAATCGAAGTAAATACCCCTTCGGACAGAGTGGCGGATTTGCACCTCTCGCCCCGGAAACAGGTCGTGGACCGCCTTGATAAGCAAAAATTCCAGGCTTCGTTGATAAATCCTGATGCCGTCCTCGCTTGTTAAATCCACGAAGCTGATCTGGCATTCATTCTCTATGGGAAAGGTTAATTCACGAATTTCATAATTGACAAGAGCAGCAACAATGAGGGAGTCCTTTTTGCCCCTCTGCCCCTTCACTAATTCCTCAATTTTGGTCCCTTTTTCTACATATTGCTCCTGTCCGTTTAAAACAATTTTAATCTCTTTATCTGCCATATGCGTTTTCTCCTTAGCACAATGTTCTGGAAAGTCATTCCTATTATCATATATTCACAGGAATTCGGCAAGTAAACAAATTTCATATCGCTTTAGTATTCTGTCCGCATCAAGACTTTCTATATTCAGAAAGGCTTGACTCACACAATTTTCTGCTTGGACATAGTATGTAAAAGAAACAAGCTTGGAGGCTTTTTTATGATGGAAAATTTGAAGCTCGCTACCGTTTATACAGGCAACAACTGTTCCGGAGAGGCCATCGTTATTCCTGTCATGCCTATCAGACCGGAGCTTGCCGAGGCCTACATCCCGTATCAGCTCTACAGCAAGATGATGTCGCCCCAAGAGTCACTTAAAAAGGGAACCATTTTCCAAGAACTCATTAAATAACCATTATGGAGGTGTTTTGAAGTGGACGAACAAACAACCCTGCTTGAGCAGATCATGGCTTATGATTTTTGCCTCGTTGATCTGAATCTTTTTTTAGATACGCATCCCTCCGATGAAAATGCTCTGCGGGACTATAAGATGTGCCTCGAACAGTCGGAGAATTTAAGGCGCCAGTATCAGTCAAAATATGGGCCCCTTACCGCGCGCTATCTGCCAAATACAAGCTGCTGGCAGTGGATCAATGACCCTTGGCCCTGGAACAAAATGGGAGGTATGAACAATGTGGTATTATGATAAGAAAACAGAATATCCCATCCTGATCAAAAAGCCGGACCCCAGAATGGCCAAGCTCATTCTTACTCAATATGGCGGCCCCGATTTCTTGTTTTTATAGAAAACATAGAAATAACTATTGAAACTATAATATCGCCTATGTTTATATACGTCAAATCTTTAGTATGTTCGTGATCACCCTTCACGGCAATAAAAAAAGGCCCCTGTAGTGAGCCCCCTTATTCCTCAAAAGTGTACTCAAATCGCAACGAATAATCAGCTTTTATGTAAACCCTTTTAACAACCTTTCGAACTATTTCTTCTTTCAGATCGAGTGGCAAATCATTAAGGTTATCCAGGTAATTCAAAACCTTGCTCTTAATTGAATTATAGCGTTCTTCAAGGCTGTCAGCCTGCTCAAGCCTGGCATTAAGTTGCTGAAGCTTTTTTTGATACTCCTGCCGCAGTTCTCTTAATTCAGCCATCCTTTGTCTATACTCGTCCAGGTTAATAATACTTTGCTCATAAGCTTCTTGCTGCTTGGTAATGGCTCTCTGGAAGCTTTCAAGTTTCTCCTTTATCTGGTCCCGCTCGGTTTTATAGCTTTCAAGCTTTCCGTCATATAAATACTGCTTATTTTTTATAGCCTCAAGAACCAGATCTCGGTTGGTAAAAAAGTCTTTAATTTTGTCCATAACTTTTCTATCAACAGTGTCCATGTAATAATTCTTAACAGGCGAATTACAGTTACCGTTAAGTCCACGGTCTGTATAGTAAAAATAGTAGTCATCTAAAGAACGAAGTCTCTTAGGTGTACCTAAAGAATTTTTTTTGGGTGATTTACACCCATAGAGCTTGCTCCCGCAGCTTTCACAAAACAAAAAACCAGAAAGAAGATACTTTTTTGTGCAGCTCCATTCCTTAGTATCCCTTTCACGTCTTTGCTGTACAATAGCTTGTAATCGGTCAAACTTCTCTCTCGTGATTAGAGGTTCATGGGTATTCTCTCTTATCACCCATTCCTCCCGGGGACGGACCAATCTTTTTCGATGTCCGGAGCTGTCACGTACCATTAAGGTTGCATTATAAATCGTAACCCCCAGGTACACGGGATTGCTTACAATAGTCTTAATTGAATTCGTATTCCATTTAGATCCACGCTTGGACCTAATACCTCTATCATTTAAGTACTTGCAGATTTTAAGTTGACCCCAGCCTTCAAGGAATTTTTCGACAATAAGATGGTATATTGGAGCCGTTTGGGGGTTTACCACCAAGTGCTGCCTATCATTTGATAACATGTATCCAAAGGCTGGGCTAGCTACGTTTGTTTTGCCCTCTTTGGCCTTTATGAGCTGGGTTATCTTTACACGGGAGCTTGTTACTTTTCTTTCCTTCTGGGCAAGCCCGGCGTGAATGATGAGCAGGAATTCATCATCGTCGGTCCTACTGTCATACCCTTCTTTTACTGAAATAAAAAAGGCCCCTTTATCAGCAAGACCTCTTTTCAGTTCAATAATGTCCAGGATGTCACGAGACGTTCTTGAAATTTCTTTACAAGCGATCCCCTTTATTTTTCCTGTTGCAATATCATTCTTAAGGCGGTTCATGTCATTCCTTAAATACTCGAACGCACCGCTTTTTGAGTCAATATAGAAGTCAATAATGTTATAACCATTTACATCGGCCCATTCCTTCAGATATTTTTTCTGGTTTTCGATCGATGTTTTCTGGCTATCTTTTTTAGTCGATATTCTTATATATCCTCCAATATTGATATCTTTAACATCGAGGGTTTCCTTGACGTCAGTATATTGCTCAAGCCTGTTTCCGGATACCAGCGGAGGAGTATATTCCATTTGATTTTTCACCTCTTACAAATTGGCTTGAAAGCTTTAATTGGCTGGTCTTTTGTTCCTTTTCGTCTTCTACAGCCTTCTTAATTAAAAGATCAATTAAATCATCAAATACATCTGCTTTTCGCATATAATCCCCCCTAGCACAATCTGATTCATTTTATTCGAAAGTCTCTATTCACGTCACAAAAGAAGACAAAGGTTAATTATCTTATGAAATAAAAAAAGACAGGATTTAGTTCCTGTCCGCTAGTCCCTATTAAAAGTACGCCTGCATAGACTACATTTCTCGGCCATTCGATTCGATATCTTTTGATCTCGGAATAAACCGTCTTTTCTGTCCCTGCTGCTCTATCCTGCTGGTAACAGCCGCCTCTTGCATTGCCTTCTGTATTTCACTATATGCCAGGCACTTTTCCTCAAGCAGTTTAAAGTTGCAGCATAAGTAATTATAAACATGGTTTTTATTGCACCCAAAGTTATAGACGGATTTAGCCTTATCAATAATCTTTGAAACATGCTTATTGCAATAGTCTAACTCAGTAATAAGCAATCTTCGGTATTGATACGGCTCACTATTAAAATCCTTGACCTTAACACAGTCTAAAGGAGCTGGAAACATAAACGAAAATCGAATTGAACTAATGGGCTCATTCTTTTCATTATATATAAGAAAATTCGTCTTCTGCTGTTTATTAAACGAAGATACGGGAGCATAATAATGCAAGTCATTTATAGCCAATACAATTCCACATGTAAATTTGTCATGTGCGTCATACTCAATAGTAGGTATTTTCTCTTCAAATTGCTTTAAGTATTTTATATATGACTTATGTATTTCATAGAAATTAAGCTTTTCCATCAAAGCAAGCTCCCTTTAACAGCAAGAGCTAAGACTTACGCCTTAGCTCTTGAGAATTACCAGTCGCACTTTCGGTGGCGAAACACCTTGAATATACCAGTCGCACTTTCGGTGGCGAAACACCTTGAATATACCAGTCGCACTTTCGGTGGCGAAACACCCTGAATTACTACTTTCTCATCTCCCACTTATTGGTAGGGTACACCGCTTTTTTGTAACGTTTTATGTGTCAACACACCTTATC
>JAOABT010000447.1 GCA_026418215.1 Clostridia bacterium
AGATGTGTATAAGAGACAGACTCCATGCAGTCACACAGGTTTTGCACAATAAAAAGCCCTCTGCCCGATTCATCCATATTTAAAGGGTCAAACTCCTCTTTGATCTGAGTAAACCTGTCGTCCATGGTTTTGAGGGTATCAAAGCCCTTTCCCTGGTCCTTGACCGTAATACCCAGCACCCGGCTGTTTTCCTGAAGCCATACATCAACGCGGATTTTTTTTTGGCAGTCAAAGGTATTTCCATGCTTAATGGCATTTTGCAACAGCTCGCTTAAAATAACCTTAACGTCAAAGCACTGGTCGGTATTGATGCCGGAGGTCATTTGAAGGCGGTTGAGAATGGTCTTTACCTCCTGACAAACCTGGTAGGCATCGCTTTCTATAATTTCACTGTATATTTTCTTACTCTGCTTTTTTTCTTTCTCCATAACCACTTTATACCCCTCCCAAGGTTCTCTGTTCCATATATACCCGCAAAATCACTTCTTTAAAATTAATCTGAACTTTTCCAAAGTTCTTTTTTCAAGACGGGATATGTACATCTGAGAAACCTGGAAGTGGTTGGCAATTTCCTTCTGTGTCTTGTTGTCAAAAAAGCGCAGCTTAATAAACTGCTTTTCAGCCTGGTTAAAGTTATCCATAGCCTTCTCAAGAAAATCGCGGTTGTTGATTTTCTCAAAGGTTTCGTCCTCTTCACCGACGGTTTCATGAAGCTCAAGATCGTCTTCGTCAAAGACAGTCTGGTCGAAGGACTGGATATTGTAAACATTCCATGATTCAATGATTTCGAGTATAGTTTCTTCCTTCAAATGAAGGTATTCGGCAATTTCATCAATCTTGGGCGCGCGCTTCAACTGCTGCATGAGGTATTCACGGGCCTGATTGACCTTCTGGTAGACCTCATAGATGCGTCTGGGTATGCGGATGACCGAGGCCTTGTCACGGAAATAACGCTTGATTTCTCCGATGATGGTCGGTGTGGCAAAGCTGACAAATTTGACCTCTTCGGCTGTATTAAAGCGCTCTACCGCGTTAATAAGGGCGACGCAGGCAACCTGGTAGATATCGTCATACTCTACGCCACGGTTAATAAACTTCTTGGAGATAATATCTGCAAGGTAAATGTATCTGGAAACGATCTCGTTTCGGGCTTTTATTTCCCTTTTCGAATAATATCTTTCAAACAGCTCTTTTTCAGTTTGTTCTGTGTCCTGTAGAGCCTCTGGTTTCTTGCTCATTTCAAACTGCCCTTCCAAGCTTTTTTGTCATGGTGATCATATCGTGTTCCCTCTTTTGAAGATCCACCTCATCCATAAGGGAACTGATGATAGCCAGCGCAAATTGATCGGTCTCATTGTCGAAAAGGTCAGAAATATTCTGATTGGTCAGCTTAAAATTGATGGTGATGCCATCCTCAAGGTAAAGGAAGTCAATGACGATACGGTCTTCGGCAAGCTGCTTTTCTATGATCTTGCTTAAAACCTCGGAAAGTGCTACCTTGATATCCTCAATGGTATCAATATCGAAGCCGATACGGTTGGCAATGCCTGAGGCAGTCAGTCGGGCGATGCTTACATACTCAGCCTTCAAAGGAATAAGCACAGATACGGTATCTGCTGTTTTCATGCTTTAGCCTCCTCAATCACAAAGACCTTATCAAGGCCGGTGATCTTAAAAAGCTTGCGAATATTGGACTTGGGATTCTTCACAATGATATTATGCTCATTTTGCTTGATGCGCTTTAAGGCACCCACGAGAATACCAAGCCCCATACTGTCGATATAGGAGAGGTCGCTGCACTCCAGAACCACATCCTCCTGCCCTTCCCCGATGGCATGATAGAGGTTTTCCTTAAAATCAGGGGCAGAATAGATATCGATCTCACCCTTCATGGCAATCACACGATTCTGATTGTCCTTGCTTTCCACAGATAACTCAAACATGGTAACCCTCCATTATTAAACACATGTCAACAACCCCTCAATTCATGTCAGGGTATCGTTTCCAGTAATTTTCTTATAAACTCAATGGCATTTTCAGGCCAGATACTGTCGTGTCCAATGGAAACAATGATTCGTCCGTTAGTGACAATACCGGCATCCTTTAGCATGGAGCTCCTTGTGACGTCCAAACCGTAGAGGCGTGGCTCATAGGTCTTCCCGTCGTCCAGCTGAAGCGGCAGCATCAGATCCTCGGGGTTTCCCTTTGGAATATTGAGGCTGATGTACGTATCCTCAAGGGGTATGAAGGCTCCTGACTTAGCCAGGTCTCTGTAGGTCGCCTCGTCCATGATGTAAATATCGTTCTTTCCCTCAGCCAACTCAACCATGAGCTTCTGCTGCATGGCTACCTGCATCTGAGGATTGAGGTCATCAGCCAGGATGATATTTTGCACAAGGATTTCCTTAACTCGCGGAATCTCTTTCTTGATCCTGTTTTCCAAGGGCACCGTATCGGCAGCCGAAATGTTGCCCGCAATAATCACTTTAAGATCCGGCTCCCTCTTATTCACGGCAGTCAGCACAATAGAAACTAAAAGAGCCGCAACCAGAAGAGTGATAAGTACCGGCCATTTATAATAATAAACCGCATTGCGAGCCTTTTCCTCATCAATTTTAAGCAGCTTGAGGATAGGGTTGGGATGCTCCTGCCTGTGCTTCTTCTTTTTCTCTTCTTCCTCGTCACGGTAGGTGATGCCCATCAGTAAACGGAAAGCGGCTTCTACATCGGCAAAGGTGCTGCCGTTCTCATCCTTTTCCATCTGTCTGAATTTTCTATAAAGGACATCTACCCTTTTGGTGATGTCGTCGGGCGTGGCCCCGTCGGGCAAACCCAGTATCCTGAGCGCTTTCTCTCTGTCCATCCAGCTACCTTGCTCCTGTATGTCTTAGTCCCTTGGCTTCATTGTTGGGAACAGTAAGACGTCCTTGATAGAGAAAGAGTCGGTTAACAGCATGATAAGACGGTCAATGCCGACACCCAGTCCGCCCGTGGGGGGAAGGCCGTGCTCGAGAGCCACCACAAAATCTTCATCCATCATGTTGGCCTCTTCGTCACCGGCTTCACGCTTCTTCATTTGTGCAACAAAGCGTTCCTTCTGGTCGATGGGATCATTAAGCTCCGAATAAGCATTTCCAAATTCACGACCCGTGATAAAGAGCTCGAACCGCTCGGTCAGCTCAGGCTGAGTAGGCTTACGCTTGGTAAGCGGAGAAACCTCAACAGGATAGTCGATAATGAAGGTAGGTTGGATGAGATTCTTCTCAACAAATTCCTCGAACATAAGGTTGAGGATTTCGCCCTTCACCGGCTTGCCTTCAAGGGTGAGTCCCTTTTCCTTTGCAATGGCACGGGCCTGGTCGTCGGAGGTGATCTCATTAAAATTCACACCGGCATACTTTAAAACAGCATCGGTCATGGTAAGCCTGTTCCACGGAGGTGTCAGGTCGATTTCCTGGCCCTGGTAGGTGACCTTCATGGTACCAAGAACCTCTTGAGCCACAGAAGAAATCATGTTCTCTGCAAGCTCCATCATACCATGATAATCGGTGTAGGCCTGATAGACCTCCATCATGGAAAACTCGGGATTATGCTTGATGGACATGCCTTCGTTCCTGAACATGCGGCCAAGCTCGTAAACCCTTTCAAGCCCGCCGACAATGAGGCGCTTTAAGTAGAGCTCAGGCGCTATTCTTAAAAACATATCGATATCTAAGGTATTATGATGCGTGATAAAGGGTCGGGCCGCAGCACCGCCTG
>JAOABT010000454.1 GCA_026418215.1 Clostridia bacterium
CATCCCTCTGGTGAGCGACAAGCTAAGTCCCGAGGAGCAAAAGGCTGATTGGAACGTTCTCGGACGAATGTATCAATATGTGAGCACTCCTTTAAATACCGAGGAATTGTCTATTGCAACCTCGCTGCCGCGCCGCGACGTTCCGGGTCTTCGCTTTGTCAAGACATCCGTAAGGTTTGCCAACAACCCGGCCAAGGTGGAAGGCGATACCATCTGCCTTGGAAAGGTTGTTGATACGGGTGTTGTGCAAAACAATGAATACAGGATTGACCCCAATGCCCTTGTGAGGCATGCCATTGTGGCCGGAAGTACCGGAAGCGGCAAATCCACCACCTGTAAAACCATTATTAAAGAGGTTTTGGACAGGGATATCCCCGTTTTGATCGTTGAACCCGCAAAGGACGATTATGTCCGCTGGGCCATGTCCTATAATAAAAAGCTTGATGATGATCCCACCTTATCTCAAGAAGATAAGGAAAAAAAGAAATTCCAGATTTACATGCCGAGTGTGGAAATGCTGGATGGCGTCAAAATCAACAGGCTCAAGCTCAATCCGTTCCAGCCTGCTGCCATCAAGGACGCGCCCATCGACATGATGACGCGCTGCGAGCAGGTAACGGCACTCATTAACGCCAGCCTGCCGACCTCAGATGTTCTGCCTGTCTTGATTGACGAGTCGCTCTATCGATACGTTTACGAGCAGATCGGCGAGGCCTTCCTCAATGGAGACATGCCGGCACTCAAGGACTACCCCAGGCTTGACGGTGTCATAGACACAGCCAAGAGGGTTTTGGCCGCCAGAGGCTATGACAAGAAGGTTCAGGATGATATCCGGGCCGCACTCGAAACGCGTTTTTCCTATTTGACCCGTGGCAAGCGAGGTAATATTCTGAACGTCAATAACTCCACCGATTATGACAGGCTGTTCAGCCGGCCCACGGTCATTAACGTCAGCAAGATTGCCAACGCCAAGGACAAGGCGCTTATCATGTCCATCCTGACACTGGCGCTTTATGAATACAGAATATCAGCCTATACCTATGATGCTGAATACAGGAAAAAGGCTCAGCAAAACAAGCTTCTCCATCTCATGCTGATTGAAGAAGCTCACAACCTGTTGCTGAAGCCCTCCAATGACGTCAGCAACAGCGGAAATCCCCAGCAGGTTGTGGCCGACTTATTCAGCAACATGCTCTCTGAAATCAGAAGCTACGGTCAGGGGATGATGATTGTCGACCAGATTCCAACCCGACTTGTGGCCGATGCCATTAAAAATACCAACTATAAAATTGTACACCGCTTGACGGCACCGGATGACTGCGCCACCATGGCAGCCGGGCTTGCGCTTCGGGAAGACCAGCAGAAGGTCATTCCGGCCCTCAGCGTCGGAGATGCCATTATTTGCGGAGACCTTGATGACGCCGCAGCCTGGGTTCGCTTAAGTCCTCCAAATCAATGAAGGAGAGTGATAACGGCATGATCAAAACGGTTTTGATCGTTGTTGGCGGCGTTGCTGTGGCCGCCGGGGCCGCTGTTGCCGGGTATGCCATCTATAAGAAGCTTGCCCAGGCAAAGGCCGAGGAGTTGGAACTGCAAAGGGCAAAAGAGGAGTTTGCGGCGAATGCCGCGGCATTCTCAGGGCTTTACGAACCCTTGTACAAAATGTCAAAGAGCGGCTCTAAGTTTAGAGCCGGCATTATAGGGGATTGGTCAGTCAGGACCGAAAACCTTGAAAATGCTGAGCATTACTGCGGGGTTTGGAAGGAAAAGCTTAAAGAAGCTTCCTCTTGGGATCAGGAGCAAGGCCTCGCTGTGGTCAAGGAACTCTTGGACTTTGTATGGGATGCAGGAGTGTGCAGGGATGACACTGAGACTGTAATCGTCGACGGCAGTACCTATAAAAAATACGGTACGATCGACGGTGAGCTCATTGAAGCGGGGAGCGAAGCCCGTGTTAAGTCAGCTTTTTGGTTCATAGAAGATAAAATTGTGGAAAAAGGTGTTATAGGAATAATTTAAGAGGGGTGCAAAAGGATGAACGATTGGAAAAGCGCAAACGACCTGCAGAATGACGTGGGGAATGACGTGAAGGGGAAAGGCGAGCTTCCCGAGGGCCAGGATTACAAGGGGGAGAAAAGCTTTTCAGAAGCATTCTCGGACGCTATTAACAGCTTCCTTGAATCACTCGGCGAATTGATTGGAGTCCAGAAAAGCAAGGAAGCCAGGGAAGTGGATGAGACTCTCAGTGAGAAGGCGGCTGATGCCATGGCCGAGGTCTTCGATCAAAAGACCCTTCAGGAATGGGGCACCATGACGATGGAAGAGCGTCAGGCAAAACTCTCCGAATACTACAGCAAGCTTGGTCAGTCACTAGGTATAGACGCCAAGGGTGTTATCGTTGAGGACTGTGCCGCAACGGTAGGCGAGGGTGTTTTAGGATATAATAGCGGTGACGGCTATTTGCACATTGACTTCAGAAACCTGGAGGACCCTTCAAAGCTCTTGGACGTACTCAATACGACCACTCACGAAGCACGCCATCAGCTTCAATCCGAAGCCATTGCAGACCCCTCAAGATTCCCGGAAATTTCTCCCTCCCTCATCAAGGAGTGGGAGCACAACATGCAAAACTACGATAACGGCCAGTTTGGCTTTGAAGGCTATTACAACCAGGGCGTTGAGGTAGATGCCCGTGCCTTTGCAGGGGATGTTATCAACGGCTATAAAGCTAAATTGGGGCTTTAATTGAAAGGAGATAAGCATGATGTTGAATAATACAGTGATACGCGAGAGACTCATCGACGATTTTGACTGTAAGGAAAGCCAGGTAGACGGGGTTGTTGCTAAGATCAGCAGAATGGCTCCCGATATTTATGCCGCCTTCGAATCCTGGTTTAACACGGGCGTTGTGAAGGAAATTGAGGTAGAGGGCTACACGGTAGCTTCCTTAAGGGCCAAGAAAAGGAATATGAATATTGTAGGGGCTTACCTGACCCTTGACTGGTTGAGACGTGAGCCCGATAAGGCCAAATTTGCGCTCAGTCAGCCCGAAATTTTGAATTCGGTCATCACCAAGAAGGTTGTGAAATAGGGTGGCGCAAAGCCACCTTTTTCTATTTTAAATACGATACAGATTAGGAGCTTGATCAATAAGCATAGTAACGGTGCTCAAAAACCCGCTGTGAAGCTAAGTGCTATTGGCAGATTACAACATGAGGAGCATAATGGCATTTATGGGTGTGGTTAGGGGTTAAGGTAAGATCAATCAGGTATTCAGAGCATAGCTGCCGGAGGTTTTTCTGGTAGCGTAAAAATTATTAATGGGGTAGGTTTAGAGATGGATTCAGCTTTTGCAACAGGTTACAAAATGAAACAGCGTAATAAGTCTAAGAAGCTATCTGCTTTTTTAATGCTTATCCTGCTTTCTCTTTTTTTCTGTTCCTGCTCTGCGTTGCCGCAGACCACTAGGACAGCGGCTTTACAGGCGTATTCTCTCTTGTCAGCGCCTTCCTCAGCCCATGGCGCCACACCAGCTTCTGAAACTCCTCACTCTGTGGACGCAGGCAGCCAAGCTAAAAGTAGTCCCGATGTCAGTAATCCCGCAGTCCCAATGGGCGATTGGGCAACGATGCTTATCAACCCCACTCACTTTATACCCAAGGATTTTAA
>JAOABT010000463.1 GCA_026418215.1 Clostridia bacterium
ACTGTAAAGTTGTTCTTAAGCTGCTGGCGAATGCGGTCCCACCGTCTTTTGTCTTGCACGATGTAGTTGAGCAGCTGCGTAATCTCATCGCTATCCATGGCTTCGTCGCTGCTTTCCTCAATGGTACATCCGGCGAGCTCAATGATTTCGTGGACCTCAAGCTCCACAGGCCCCCCTGTGTCAGGCTCGCCACCAAGTTCCGACACCTTGAGGACTTTACCTTTTGCCATATCCGCGTAGTAAAGCGGAATTCCGCATAGGCAGGCATGGTTCAATAGCTTAAAATCCATAAAAGTACTGCAGTCATTGACTAAAACAGCCTTTCCATCCCAGTTTGACGTCGTTTTTAAGAAATCCTCCGGCTTCATGGAGTGAACCTTAAGTTCACGCCGCTCCAGGCCAAGCTCCTCCAAGACCGAGGCTTGCGCGTGCCGGCTCTCAGAAATCATCACCAGCTCTTTTACAGGCAGCACATTAAGAGCGATCATAGCCGGCACTGCATTTTCTTCGCAAAAGCAGATCAATGTATCCATAAGGGCAGCATTCCTTTAACTTTCTTAATTTCTTTAACAAGGAATACTTACCCCATGGTCGCTCCATGAAAACACTTACATCGGTTGACTCAAAAAGAGAGATCGGCTAAAGGTGGGGGCACTCAACCGTTACCCCTCAGCACAGCTCCTGCTCCAAGATTGTTGTGAGAACCCGGGCAAACTGGTCGTAATCATAACCAAGCCATACGACGTGAATACCCATGGTTTGAGCCCTTTCAAAAAAGTGGGGACTGGTAGGCTTGTTGGCAGAAACAAGAATCTTAACGACGCGGTTGCCCGCAATGCGTTTGGAGTAGACCTCCAATTCGTTGAGCATGCTCGTGCTGAGACTTGCAATATCCTTACATGAAACAAAAACCATTCTGGAATCCGAGGTGGCCATCACATCAATTTCATTGACAACGCCGCAGGGATATTGGCCCCAAATAAAGCGCACATCGGCTTTGGTGTCATCAATAAACGGCAGGCTGTTAATGATGCGGTAGGTCAGAGCCTCAAGCCATAGCCCAGTCGTTTGAATGAAGCTTCTCACAGCCGGATTTGGGATTTTGAGTTGCAGCCTGCTCTTGGTTACAAGGCGCTCTGCCACATACCCCCGTCCCTCCAGAAAATTAACGAAGCTTCTCATGGGAGACCCCTCCGAGTAATCGACCCTGAGACGGGTGCCGAATTGAATCCAGTCACCATTAATGATGTAATTGTTCTTGATAAATCCATGAAGCACATCCCAGCGCTTCCTGTCCTTCTTGACATATTCCAGCATCTCACCGACAACAGGGCTGTTCATAAGCTCCTCGGCTGATTCCTCGATATTGAAGCCCTGGACCTCCAGCACCTCGTCAACCTCAAGCTCAACAGGTCCACCCGGTACGGCTTCAGGCGAGTTATCCTTGATGGCATATACCTGCCCTTCCGAGGTATCCGCATAATAAAGGTCAGCACCCTTTTTCACAGCGGTCAAAAGCAGCTTATAATCAGCAAGCTGTGAGCAATTGTTGGCTAAAACTGCTGTGTTTCCATAATTTTTAGGCTCCTCGTCCTTCAACCGAGAGCTTAGCATTTTGATTTGACCTTTAAAGCCCTTGCTCTCCAGCATGGAACGAATGTCATCGGCATAGTTTTGAGGAAGCTCGTCTGAAAACAAATAAATAGTGTCGGACGGCTTCAAAATGATGGCTCCTATGGCAATGTGGAGCTCATTTCCGTCTGTAAAGCAAAGAAGTGTCTGATAATTATACTTTTCCATCCTACTCCCCCGAATGCAGATGTGCTTTGCTGCAAATGATGTTATAGTAATACAATAATAAGTATGAGGTTTGGTGAGACAAAGTATGCCCCAGGATTATGTCACTGTGAATTTAGAGGAAGGAAGGCCGACCGTAGACATCGCCCTTCGAAGGCTGTCGTCAGAGCTGGTTCGCCTGAGGGCGCAGAGAGTCAAGGCGGTAAAGCTCATTCACGGCTATGGCTCAAGCGGTGTAGGCGGTGCTTTAAGGGTAGGCGTCCGGCAGCACCTGGAGCATCTTAAGAAGAAGGGTGCCATCAAGCTCTATGTGCCTGGCGAGAAATTCGAGATTTTCTCGATTGACACCATCAAAATGCTGGATCAATGCGAGTCTTTAAGAAGCGACCGAGATCTTGGCCGCTATAACAACGGTGTTACTCTCGTTCTCTTATAAATTTAAGATAAGCTGGTTATATTTATTCACCCTTAAGCATCAACTTAGATTAATGACATTGGCTTATCCGCCTGAAAGTGAACGAACAGGTGATGCTATGGATTTCAATATCGGAGTTATCCTCACCACCCTATTAATGGTGCTCATCATGGAGATGGGCGACAAAACCCAGCTTCTCGTTATTGCCCTCACTTCCAAATACCGACCCATTCAGGTTTTTTGGGGAATTGGCCTCTCCATTCTATTTTTAAACATTCTTGCCGTTCTTTTAGGAGCTGCCATTGGCGGTATAAAGATCATTCAGGATTGTGTCAGAATCGGAGCCTCCCTCCTCTTCATCTTCTTCGGCCTTTTGACACTCAAACCCGAAAAGGACGAGGATGCCGAGCATGAAAGCCGCCGCAAAAAGGGAGTTGTCATCACCATTGCCTTAGCGTTCTTCTTCGCTGAATTTGGTGACAAAACCCAGCTCTCCACCTTCTCTTTCGCTGCCCTTTATCCCGATAGCCCTTTTAGTGTATTCTTAGGCTCCACCATAGGTCTTTTAAGCGCTGACTGTCTCGGCCTAGTTGCCGGAGCACTGGTGATCAAATATGTTCCAAAACACATCATTACCTATGTTTCCGCCGTTTTATTTGTGGTATTCGGACTAATCAACGGATGGACCACGCTGCGCTACCATTTTGCCTACGACATGCGAACCTCTATCCTCGCCACAGGTGCTGCAGCCCTTCTTTCGGTTGTCATGGCTGCCATCATTCTTTATTCGAATGTAAAACGAAGGGATTAATTTCGAAAAGTGGTTGCCATCCACAGGGTTCTTGTGGTAAAATGTTTCTTGCTGTTAAGAAAGTATTTTTAACGATATAGTCCAACGTACGGTATGCAAAGGTGCGGGGAGGTGTTAGCAATGGCAAAGTGCGAGGTATGCGATAAAGGACAGCATTTTGGCTTACAGGTCAGCCACTCTAACAGAAAGTCCAATAGAGTATGGAAGCCTAATGTCAAGAAGATCAGAGTTGAGATTGACGGTGTTTCTAAGAGCATGAATATATGTGCTAGATGCCTTCGTTCCAGCAAAATGGCTAAATCAGTTTAATAAAATGGCAGAATAACATAAAAAATGTGGCTTTTTGGGCCACATTTTTTATTGCTCCTCAACAGCCCGCCAAACTGATTCCGTTCTAAAGCAGGTCTGAAAAAGCAAGCTTTCAGAATCAGTTTTTGAATACTGTTTGAACAGGGGATGATCTGTTTCAAAAGCAGTCCGGCTGTCAAGACCGATGGTTTTATTTTCTTTCGCATGCCCCATCAATGGATTTTGAATATACGCCTGAGTAGCCCTCCCAGGAATCCGGGCATCTTAAGCACGACTATCCTCATGTGCATAACCTCCGTGCCAGCTCCTGTCAATACAGTATATTCCCAAGGGCCAAAATTGTTTATGATATTTATAAAAATTTTTAATTTTGTCAGCTTTGGACAAGAGCGTCTATCAAAGCCTGTCCGCTGTTGTCGACAATTTCTATTCTCACATTCAGCTCTTGCGATAAGTCATCCGTCGTAAGGTCATCCAGAAGCATCTGAGTGCCTGCCTTAAACATATTCCTGCTAAGGAGCAAACATTCACCCAATTCCTTGCCTTTAAGCTCTCTTAATAAATCCGAGCCTGTCAAAAGCCCTGTGACGGTGACGTTCCTCCCGAAGAACTCATTCACGACCGGATAAACGTGTATCTTGATGTCTGAAAGCCTCTCTCCAATTCTTTCGGCGAGCTCTCGCATGTAAGGATAAACAGAAACACCTGTCGCAATACTGTATACCTTTATTGGCGGGTTTTCTTTGCCAGACAGTTGAGCTTCATTGGGAGGAGCCAGTGAAAGATTGCTTGATGCTAAACTCCCAGTAGATGAGGGCAGATTACACGTGCATGTTGACAAGCTTCCTTTGATTGATTCGGTGTCTTCCTCTCCGTCTGATAGGTCTTTGATATTCTTTATCAATACGCTTTGTGATGACTTTTTTGTTCTTTGGGCCTTTCGCTTTGCACTATCAAGCAGCTCAAGTGCCTCATCCACTTCCTCATAGAGGGATG
>JAOABT010000505.1 GCA_026418215.1 Clostridia bacterium
GGATTTATCTTATTTTTATGTATTCCCAAGAGACGTAATGGTCGAGGCAGCAACGGAGCTCACGGCGGGTTCTGCCAGGATTCGTATTACAACCAATCAGATTGACCTTGAAAAAGTGAGGGAAACTGGCGAGCTTTATAGCGGAAACGAGGACCCTGACTACAAGGGGGTCGCTGTCGACAAGAACCTGAAGGTTACGCTCTATGAACGTTATTGGGATAAGAAGGAGACCGGGGACTATTATGATATGATCTCAAAGAAATCCTACAAAACCTATGAGTACTTTGAGGTCAACAATGTCCTCCAAAACTTTGACATCAACACCGTTAACGGTGCTGCGGACTATACGCTGAACATTCCCGGCTACACCCTGAACAAGTCCTACTATATTATCTGTGAAACGACGGACAGTGCGGGCAGGCCTACACAGGTAACACGCTACCTGTGCTACTATAATAATTATTGGTATGGCTACGGTTACAGCGGTGACAGCAGCTATTACTATCTCGAGTTCCAAAAAGACGCGCAGAAATATAAAGTCGATGAACCTGTTAATTTTGTCGTTAAGAAAAACAACAGTGAAACCGTGACAGGCGGAGCCATCCTTTATATGGTGCTGCAGGAGGGCATAAAAGAGTATTGGGTCTCAACAGGTGACGAGCAATCCAAGCCCTTTGACAGCTCCTATATCCCCAATGTCTATATTCAGGCGGTTTACTTTGACGGAAAGAAGCTCAATACCGTTTATAGCCGTGAAATAAGCTATGATCCAACGGAAAAGGAGCTTAGCATCGAACTGAAAACTGACCGTGAAAGCTATAAGCCGGGCGACACTGTGGATGCCAGTGTGACGGTTTTAGATAAGGAAGGAAGACCTTGTGAGGCAACTGTCAATCTTTCGGTTGTTGATGAGGCCTATTTCGCGTTATACGGTCAATATGTGGACACACTTGCAAGCCTCTATCAGAGCGTTTATTCTGATGGACTCCGTGGGGATTACATTTCCTACCGTGAGGTGAGAAGAGGCAATGGCGGTGCAGAGGGCGGTGAAGGCGAGGATGAAGGAAGCAAAAGCTCGGCACGCAAGAATTTCGTCGATAATGCCTACTTTGATTCGGTTGAAACCGATGCCCACGGAAAGGCAAAAATATCCTTTAAGGTTCCGGATAATCTGACCTCCTGGCGCCTGACCTATCAGGCCGTAACGGATGATCTGAGAGCAGGCAGCGGGAAAATAAATATCAAGACCAAGATTCCGTTCTTTATCAAGTTTTTCAATCAAGACACCTATCTCGAGGGCGATTCACCCGTTCTTATGTTCAAAGGCTATGGCGACAAGGTGAAGCCCGGGGACCAGGTTTCCTATACCGTTACGCTTAAGGGAGATGACGGTGAACAAACCTTCAAGGAACAGGGATCAGCCGGCAGCTTTGTGGAGATTAAGCTCCCGGAGCTGAAGGAGGGGGCATACACCCTGACTGCTCAGGGTGAGCTGGGCGACATGAAGGACGCAGTTGAGAAATTCATACAGGTCAAGAAGAGCCTGCTGGTTGCGCCTCAGAGGGATTACTATACCCTCGAGGAGGGCCTGAAGATCAAGGATATCGGCGGCTATGCCACCATAAGCTTTTATAATGCCAGCCTCCGGGATTATTACCAGTGTCTCCTTGATCTTTATTGGAGCTGGGGCAACCGTCTCGATCAGGTGCTTGCCCAAAATGTAGCGCGTAAGCTATTGGCTGAAAACTTTGAGGGGTATAGTTATATGCCTGCTGATGCCGATATCAGCCCTTATCAGAAAGCAGATGGAGGCTTTGCCCTGCTGCCCTATGGTGCCAGCGATGTTGAGCTCTCGGCCAAGGTGGCAGCCCTTTGCGGACAGGACGCCAACACATCTAGCCTTAAAAGCTATTTCTGGTCTATTATTAATGACCCAGCGACCACACCGCTTCAGATCTCGGCGGCGTACTGGGGTCTGGCCGCATTGAGAGAGCCTGTTCTTCTTGATGTTGAAAGCCTTTTGGAGCAAAAAGACCTGACACTCGATGAGAAGCTTTACCTGGCAAATGCCCTGGCCGATATTGGAGACTCCGCTACTGCCGAAAGAATCCTGACAGATATAACGTCTCAATACGGTAAAACGCTTGAGCCCTATAAATACATCGAAAATGGTACAGATCGCGATGATATCCAACGCTTTACGGCGTTAACCGCCATGCTTGCCGCAAAGGTCGATGCTGAGGATAAAATGGCCTATGCAGGGTATCTTGAAAACAATTCAACCGACGATATTTTGATCAACCTTGAGAGGCTCATCCTTGTGAAGCAGGGCATGCCCTATGTATCAAAGGCCTCAAGCTTCGAGCTTCAGCTTGATGGCAAGAAGGAACTCATCAAGCTCGATGGGGTAAAAGCAAAAACCATCATGGTTAGTGCGGAAAAGCTTAAAACCATGAAATTCTCAAAGATTAAGGGCAATGTCGCCCTGTCGGTTTCTTATGAAAAGGAGCAAGATCCCGTAAATTCTGAAGATGCTATTGCTTCTATTGAAAGAAGCTACAACAAGAACAAGTCCTCCGCGGTGGAGATTGGCAGAAGCGATACGGTGAAGGTCGACCTTAAGATTAGCTTCAAAGATGCTGCGCCCAAAGGCTACTACGAGGTTACCGATGTTCTGCCGGCCGGCCTCCGGTACATCTACCCGTATCAATCCGAGGCGGATGAGTGGTATTTTGGTGAACCTGATGGCCAGCGTGTGAAGTTGGGATGCTATCATGCAGGCGGTGCGGGAACAGTCACTATTTCCTATTTGGCGAGGGTTTCAGCACCCGGAGATTACACGGCGGAAAACGCCATGGTCAAGCACTCCGAAAGTCAGTCCTATGGCTATTCTGACAGGTGTAAGGTTCAGATTCGGTAAGATGAAGAAGGCAGCAGTCATTATCTTAACTCTTGTCATAATGGTTGCGATGTCCATAAGGGCTAGTGACAGTTTATGGGCGACAGCGGGAAGCGGTAAGCAAAAGCAGGCCAATGGCGTTTTTTGGGCAACAAACCGAGGCTTGGCTCAAAACAGGGCCGGATCAGGCTTTTCATCGTCAGCCACATCGGATATTGAGGCAGAAAAAGGGGCGTTTGGCAGAACGCCCCGTCTACCTGTGCTCAAGTGTCGCTATTACGATAAAGCGGCTTTTGAGGCCTCTTTTGAAGCTTCATATGACACCTCCGAAGCTGCGGGGTTCCGAGTGATCGCTGAGGAAGAATTAGAAAAATTCCCTTCCGACAATAACAGCCAGAAATATAG
>JAOABT010000587.1 GCA_026418215.1 Clostridia bacterium
AGATGTGTATAAGAGACAGGCCATCAAGAGTGACATACACGCCCTGGCCATTGTGATTCTCATTCAGGCGGATGGTGTGAACCTCGATGAAGGAATCCATTTTGCTCTGCTTGATGGTGTTCAGGGTGTTCACATAAAGCTCATGAGAGCCCTTCTCTTTACAAGCATCGCAGGTGCAGATGGTGAACTGCCTTGTGGCAAAGGCTGAATCAGCCTTCTTACGCACCTTTGAGCCCGGGCATTCTGCCTTTGCAGCCTTGTAATGAGTGTGAAGCAGCTCGTGAGCCAGATGAGAGTTGGCCTCGCCGTAGAAGTCGTCATAGAGCCTGAGAATATCAGGATTCTCCTGAGATTTACGGTATTGGGAGGTCTTGTCGATGCTGACAAGCACCTTCTGTCTGTCAGCCAGCGTTCCGACCTTTTCAGGAACGGGGTGGCCAGCACCGCAGATACAGCCGCCGGGGCATGCCATAACCTCAATGAGGTCATAACCGACAGGAACGCCCTGGATGATCTTCTCAATAATAGGCTCAGCATTGTGAAGACCGCTGATGACAGCGACGCGAACCTTGGTATCGTTGGCGACAACGGTCGCCTCCTTAACGCCCTCAAAGCCTCTGGTTTCTTCAAAGTCCAGGTGATCGGTGAGCTCCTTGCCGGTGAGCTTTTCAACAGCCATACGGAGAGCGGCTTCAGCCACACCGCCGGAGGCACCAAACAGAATGCCGGCACCGGAAACACGCTTGTAAGGCTCATCGAACTCCTGGGGCACGATATCGGAGATTTCAATGCGCTTAAGTTCAGCCATTCTGAGCATTTCAGTGGTTGTTAATACCGCATCGACATCGCGGATGCCTTCGGGAGCGAATTCAGGACGGGCAGCTTCCGATTTCTTCGCAATACAAGGAACGATCGAAACGACATAAAGGTCCTTCTTATCGATGCCTGCAAGCTTGGCGTAGTGGTTCTTGACGGTTGCACCCATCATCTGCTGAGGAGACTTGCAGGTGGACAGGTGGGGAATAAGCTCGGGGTAACGCTTCTCCACGAAGTTGACCCAGCCCGGGCAGCAGGAGGTAAACTGAGGCATAACGCCGTTGCTACCTACTCTGGTCAGGAACTCGGTGGTTTCCTCCACAATGGTGAGGTCGGCTGCAAAGGTAAAGTCGAAGACCTTGTCGAAGCCGAGCTTCTTTAAAAGTCCTGCCATAAAGGGTGAAGCATCATTGAAAGGAATTCCGAACTTCTGAGAGATAACACTTCTAACAGCAGGAGCAACGAAAGCAACAACAGTCTTGCTGGAGTCATTGATGGCTCTGAAGACCTTGCCCTTCTCGCTCTTGGCTTCCAAAGCGCCGCAGGGGCAGGCATTGACGCACTGACCACAGCTGACGCAGTCTGTCTCGGAAAGGGGCAGACCGCTCTTGGTACCGACAAGCTGACGGCCATGCTTCATGTAGAAGGTCAGAACATCCGGGCCTTCAACCTCTGCACAGGCAGCGATACAGCGTCCGCAGGAGATACACTTGTTATGGTCGCGAACGATGAACGGATGATCGTCAACAATCGGAATGTAGGGACGATCGTGGATGGGCTTCACGTATTCAACGTCATGAGCGCTGGCTTCCTGCCTGAGATCGCAGTTGTAGCGCTGCTGACATCCGCACTTCAGGCAGCGGCGGGCTTCTTCCTTGGCTGTTTCCTCAGTGAGGCCCAGCTCCACTTCCTTGAAATTATTGATACGGTCTTTTACTTCAAGAGCAGGCATGTGGGCTCTCTCGAACTTAGGCATGTGCTCGAATTCCCACTTAGGCAGATCCTCCATGGAACCGCGGCTGCAGCTGTAGTCCACATGGTCTTCATGGACGTAGCCCTTCATCAGGAAGCTGTCCATAGCCTCAGCGGCACGACGTCCGGCGCCTACGGCCTGGATGACGGTTGCAGGTCCGGTTACACAGTCACCGCCCGCAAAGATGTTGATTTCAGAGGTCTGAGAGGTCTTGCCGTTGATTTCGATATCGCCCCACTTGTTGAGCTTAACAGGCAGGTCGTTGTATAAGAACTGAGTATTGGTGCTCTGACCGATGGCGCCGATGATGGTATCTGCCGCAATCTCGGTTTCGCTGCCTTCAACGGGTACAGGACGGCGGCGGCCGGAACGGTCGGGTTCACCAAGCTTCATTTGAATGCATTGGAGCTTCTTCTTGCCATTTTCTGAGACAATGCCTGTGGGCGCCATCAGGAACAGCATCTCAATGCCCTCGTGCAGCGCTTCCTCCACTTCATAGGGCTCAGCGGGCATTTCTTCACGGGTACGACGATAGATGAGCTTAACGGACTTGGCACCCTTTCTGAGAGCGACGCGTGCGCAGTCGATAGCTGTGTTGCCGCCGCCGATAACGATAACATCGTCACCGAGCTTAATGGGTGTTCCCTTTGTCACCTGTTCGAGGAACTGAATGCCAAGCCATACGCCTTCGAGGTTTTCGCCCTCGATCTGCATGGGGGTTGCACGCCATGAACCGATAGCAAGATAAACCGCGTCAAAGTCCTTCTGGAGATCCTCAAGGCGGATATGGGTGCCGAGAGATTTACCGGTCATAATCTTGACGCCAAGGTTCTTCATGGTGTCGATCTCTTTATCAAGCGTCTCCTTGGGCAAGCGGTATTCGGGGATACCGTAGCGCATCATGCCGCCGGCATGGGGCTGGCGCTCGAATACGGTGATGTCATGGCCGTTGATGGCACTATAGTAAGCGGCAGCAAGACCGGAGGGGCCTGCGCCAACGATAGCGATTTTCTTTCCTGTTGCAGGCTTCTTTTTAGGCATCCAGGGCTGTCCGTCAGACATGTCCAAATCGGCTACAAAGCGCTTGACGTGATTAATGGCAACCGGTGAGTCGACGAGGTTTCTACGGCACTTGGACTCACAGGGATGAGGGCATACGCGGCCGCAGACAATGGGGAAGGGGTTGCGGTCCTTGATGACCTGAAGCGCTGCATCGAAGTTTCCGTTTCCGGCATGACGCAGGTAAGCCTGAATATCAATGTTGGCAGGGCATGTTTGTACGCATGGAGCCACACAGTCTGCATTGTGATCGGACAGAATCTGCTCTAAGCGCACCTTTCTGTAACTCTTAAGCTTTGGGCTGTTGGTGGTGATCACCATACCCTCCTGAATGGGGGTCTGGCATGCCTTTACATCGCGCTTGTCATTGCCTTCGCCAACCTCAACCACGCATAAGCCGCAGTTTCCGTTGGAACGCTCAAGACGAATGTCATAGCACAGATGGGGGATATGTATATCCTCCTGCAATAAGGCCTGAAGAATGGTCAGATCGCTGTAAACCTCGATTTCGCGACCATTTACATTCACTTTAATTCGTTTGTTGTTTGTAATCGCCTTCATCGTTTTCCTCCTGTTGAATTTCCCCGCACATATAAGTTTGTCAAAATTTTATCACAATCCTGTATACATTATACCAGAAGATGTCGAATCTGGTCACTAGGAAAGTGTGAATTTATCTATAAAATCCTCAGCCAAAATCTGGTTGATGTTTGTTCACTGTGACGAAACCGAGGAATTAATAAACCGTGTTTTAAGGCAATATAGTAATGGTAAAGATACGCAAGAGGTCCTTTTTGGGAAGGAGTGGAGAAAATGCTCGGACTTGCTTTGGAGGGCGGCGGCGCCCGTGGAGCCTTTCAAATGGGCGTTTTAAAGGCTTATTTTGAAGAAGGGGACGAGTTTGACGGCCTCGCAGGCACATCCATAGGCGCGCTGAACGGAGCCATTATCGCACAGGACTCCTTCGAGGAGGGCTACAAACTATGGGAGGAAATGTCCCCTTCGCGGCTCTTTGATATTGAAGATGAAGAATACCAGCGCTTTGTCAATCGGCAGCTGGATAAGGAGTCCATCATCAACTTTGCCATGAGGCTTCGGAAGGTCATTAAAAACCGCGGCATCGATACCAGCCGCATCAAAAGCGTCCTTGAATCCATTATCTCGGAGGAAAAGCTCAGGCAGTCTCATAGGGACTTTGGCTTGGTCACAGTCTCGGTAACGGATTTAAAGCCCTTCGAGCTCTTCAAGGAGGATATCCCGCAGGGCAAGATGGTCGATTACTTAATTGCAAGCGCCAGCTTTCCAGGGTTCAAGCCTCATGAAATAGATGAAAAGCACTATATTGACGGAGGCTTTTACAACAACTGTCCCATTAACCTGCTAGCGCGAAAAGGGTATAAGGACATCATCGCGGTTCGTACCCTCGGCATCGGCTTGTTCAGAAGCGTCAAGGAGCCTGACTTGAACGTCACTTATGTGTTGCCGTCAGAGGATTTGGGCAGAATTTTGGATTTCAACAACGATCTTATTCGCCGCAACATGCAAATGGGCTATTATGATGCCGTACGCAAGCTCAAGAAGCTTAAGGGAACAAAATACTGCATTAAGCCTATAGAAGAAGACCGGCTTTTCCAAGGGCTCTGCGAGATGCCCGAAGCCCTTTGGAACGAGATGGGAAAGCTGTATGGGTTAACCGATATGGACCCCAAGCGTGTACTCTTCGAGCGGGTCATGCCCGAGGCGGCCGGACGGTTGGGGCTGCCTGCCAATGCGGGATATCAGGATATTTTCATAGGGCTGTTGGAGCGGCTGGCGGAAGAAAAGGGCCTTAACAAATATGAGATTTACTCTCTGAGGGACTTTATCATTAAGCTCCGGGAAACGGAAGGAAAGGAAGAGACCTCCAATAAAAGCCTTGGGCATCATATCCGAAACCGGCTGGTGGATACGATTTATCGCAGGAATATCCTTAATCAGACAGCGCAGCTTGTTCTGGATTTGATTCCGCAGGATTTGCTGTGCAGCTGATTGACCTGCTCCCGGCTTTTGCACAGTTAATAATCCGTTTCGGCCTTTATGGAGACGATAGCCCGTTTTCGGCTTTGTCGAGTTCAAGGTCCGTTCCGGGCTTTTATAGAGTTGCAGTACTTTCCCGCCCTTTTAATGTGAAAGCTTGACGATAAGCCCACAGGACTGTTACATTTACCGGTAGAATACGTACTTTAAAAAGCAGACCCTCTTTGCTTATTGAACAGCATTCCGCGCGGTTAGCAGTTTGGTAAACTGTTACAGCTTGCGGGATGCTTTTTATTTCAATGATAGAGGGCCTGCTTTATTCTATGTGTGCGTCCTTATATGTTCTTCAGTTAGAGTCGGAGTCGATATTACTTGGCAAGCTCGGCGTGAAGCGCCTTGAGGTTTTCAATGATGCTGAGCTGCTGTGGGCAGGCGCCTTCGCAGGCTCCGCATTCGGCGCAGCCGGAGGCATCACAGCCGTCTTTAACGAGCTTCTTGTAG
>JAOABT010000632.1 GCA_026418215.1 Clostridia bacterium
GTACATACTGGAGCACATAGGCCTTAGCCCCTTGAGGCTCCTTCCAGCCGGGTGCGGAGGTATAGTTAACATAGGGCATGATGAGGCCGTTTCTGTAGGTGTACTCGAGCTTGACCCCAATTTTACCGGGGAAAGAGGTTATGGTCTTTGCCACGGTAAAGTCGGCTGCCAGGCCGCTTCCGCCGTCGATAACATCCTTGAGGTAGCGCGAGAGCTCTGTCTCGACATTGCCGATGATGGTGTTAACCATATCCTGCAGATCGGCATGGCTCTTGTAGCTGTAGCTGTCCATGCTTTTAAGAACAGCTGAAAGCTCGCGGTCCAAAATGCCATACTTAAACGGACCTTTAGCATTGGAATTCTTTAAAACATTGTAGATGATACCGTTTATTTCTGAATACGAAAGGCGTGAACCAATCATCAGAGCCTGCAGATTGTAGGCACTGGATGATGCGGTAAACCCTGTCGGCAGGGCTGTCTTCACATTCGTCGAACGGTCTATGCGCAGCAGGATCATGGGCTCTTTTGCACCGTTGGCCATGGCCTGAGACTTAAGCGCGCTTATGTCGATACTCCCTCTGTTTAAGGTAATTTCCGCTCCCTGAAGCTTGAAATTCAAACGGCTGTCATAGGTCTGGACGGCCTCGAGGGTCTTATAGGGGATCAAAAGCTCATAATAGGTTGTATTGGTCTGCTCATCCGAGAGATCCACGGTGACAGTGGCTTCCCGGGCGACCCTTAAAAGCGCGGATACCTGATCGTCCTTCACGATAGCACGAAGCGCCGTTCCCGGCTTTTTGTCAACAAGCCAGTAAAGCTTGGCTGTTAGCCCATCGGCCTGTGTGTTGAACAGATCAATGACATCCTTTTGCTCCTGTTCCTTGTCATAATCAGCCTGAGAGAAATCGGTTCTGGCCATTGCGGGGCCGATATGCAAGGAATCCTCAAGATTATAGGCCCAGAGCTTGACATAGTAATTTGTATTGGACTTCAAAGGAAGATCGCTGGTAGTGCCATCGGCGTTCAAAACCGGCTTTCCGGAGATCTTGGCGTAATAAACATAATAAGGTGTTCCATCCTGAACATACAGGTTGGTTTTTTCAAGGTAGAACATGATGCGTCCACCCGTAGGGAGGTCATAGCCGTAATCGGTAAAGTTGCTTGGGTTATAAACAAGCTTCTGGTAATCTGCATCGTTATCAGTCCGTGCTTCAAGGAAATAGGTGTAGGGGTCCTGTCCCTCCCAGCGCACTTCGATCTCTTTCAAGGGGTCGCGGGTTTTAGCTTGAACAGGGCTCCCCGCCGTCGCATTCCATGCGGTTGTAGAACGATCGTACCAACGGCCGTCCGTCCTGTTTTTAACGCGGATGTCATACCATTGGTTGGCTTCCAAATTATACATTCTGAAATAGTACGTTGTGCCATCCTTGACCGCACTGTACTGGGACCTGGTGAGCTTGACGTACTGGGTATCGGCAGTGCCGGCCTTTTTAAGGTAGACCTCCATGGAATCGGCTGTTGCTCCAAGTGCTGGGCACTGGATGTTAAAGCCCACCTCAAGGTCTTTAACGCTTTCCAAAAAGCCCGGTGCCTTGACCATGCGGGTTGTGACAGGAATGGTAATCCAGCGGCTGACCGTTTGGATGGAATGGCCCTGAGGGTCTGTCATTCCTCTGTTTCGAACGGCACGGAGGCTGAAGTAATAAGTGCGGTTGGGTCTTAGGTAATCCCTTCTGATAGGCATCAGCACTCTGCCGTTGGCATCAACTGTAAGGCCTACTCCGCTTTTTAGGGCGGCGCTGTTGACATCGAGCGCCAGCTTGCTGTCTCCCGAAGGATTTCTGAATTCATTATAGGTATTTAAAAAGCCCACATTTAGGGGGTCCGCGGCGTAATCCGAGGACACGGCCTGGGGTGATACATTGGTCGAGGTACACATCATTTCATAGGTGACATCCTTTTCGGCGTGGAGCCAGTTGAGCACCACCCAGGCATCGCTCAGCTGGAGCTGGCCGTTATTATCCGCGGCAATTGAAAACTCCGAGGGTGAGCGCGGGTCCCGGTTGAGATTGTCGAGACTGCCTGAATCTATTTTCGGAGTCGTAATGGCTTTGACGGCTGTATCTGCAGACCGGCCTATGACCACACCGTTGACCACCAGCGAGGCGCGCGCCTTGAGGTAATAAACGGTATTGGGCAGAATAGGCTCAAGCTTGCCGTTTGACAATGTAATACCGGAATTGGTCACCACAACCGAGCGCTGAAGCCTGTCGGCCTGCTCGGGATAAGGAGCGGTATCGGTGGCCACCAGCCTGAAGCTGGAGTCCGAAGAGGCATCACGGCTTAGGAAGACCTCATACTGAATGGATCTGCCCGAGGTCACACTGGTATAGCGCTGCCATTCCACATCTGTGAGCACACGGTCGTAGCTTACTGAAATACCTGAAAGCGTAAGGTTACCGGTAGCCGCATCCACATTGGTTTTAGGATCTATGCCGAGCTGAATGTTGGGCATGGGTACCGGCAGCTCGGTCAACGGCCAGGTTGTAAAGCTGACAACCGGCGATTTATAGGAGAGCTTGCTGCTTAAGTCATCGGCAAGACCGGAGTTGTAGCCCGAGACATCGTTGTTGATGTCCGTGTTGTCCTTGAGCCTTGACGTAAAAATCTGGAGATAATAGGTTGTATTCGGCACCAGGAACGCGGGATAATCCCCCTTGATGCCGTCTTCACTGGGGTCAGCGTTGTTTTCAAAGGAAAGGCTTTGGTCCGCCACATAATCATAGAACAGCTTATCGCCCGGAATGGTGCAAATAAGGCGTGTCCTGTCACTGGGGTCCTCAGAGAAATTCTTCTTTCCAAGAACAAGGACGCGCTTTTGCTTTACCGGAAGATAAATATTCTTAGTAGCGCTGAAGCCGATGGTACCGATTTGGGAGTCCACGGTGCTGTCGGGCATATAGGTTGAAATCACAACGTGGAAGGTGTAATCATCGGGTCCGTAGGACTGGGCCCTAAAGGCATCCCAATTGGTGACGGACTGCCAGGCCAGAGGCTTTTGGAAGGACAGGCGAAGATCGTTCCCCGGTATTTCAACCGTGCCGCTGGATAAGTCGGTTGTCGGCACGGTCACGCTATTACGGCCAATATAGACCGGATCGGCCTGAATATCACGGGGGAGCGGCGGCTTACCTGAATCCACCCCTAAAAGCTGCAGGT
>JAOABT010000653.1 GCA_026418215.1 Clostridia bacterium
TAGCCGTTGACCTCAATAGAGCCAAACTTTGGCCCGCTGGCAGGTATGGTAATAACCTGTCCGACAGTCAGGGCTGTGGGATTTGTAACCTGAGGATTTGCCTTGAGAAGATCACTGATACGCACCTGATTTTGAAGGGCAATGCTGTATAGCGTATCTCCCGGTTTTACGGTGTATTGGCGGTTTTCCTGCATGATGACGATTGTTTGTCCAACGACAAGCTGACTTGGATTTGCAAGTTCGTTATCGGAAACGATTTTCTGCCAGCTGGCACCATACTGTTTCGCTATTGAATAAATACTGTCACCTGGTTTTACAACATGAATAATCAAAGTGATCACACTCCATTACGCTTATATTTTAAAATATGCTTGTTGGTGTGTGAGTGCTTGCTGGGTTTTCCATTTACTTAAAGAAATTTTCTAGATTTTTAAGAGTTTAAGGTGTAAACTATTTTATCAAAGGAGCGTGTTTTAAATGGAAATTAAAGTTGAATTAACCCAGAATCCAAAAACAAAGCCGGCTTCTGATCACTTGGGCTTTGGTAATGTATTTTCAGATCACATGTTTATCATGGAATATACCGAAGGTAAGGGCTGGCATGATCCCAGAATCATTCCCTATGGCACCATTGCCTATGAGCCTTCTCTCATGGTATTCCATTATGGTCAGAGCATTTTTGAAGGACTTAAGGCTTATAAAACCGATAAGGGTGAGGTTGTTCTGTTCAGACCCGACCAGAACATGAAGCGCTTGAACGAGTCCTGTGACAGACTCTGCATTCCCCGAATTGACGAGGATTTTGCCGTAGAAGCCATCAAGAAGCTGGTGGCCATTGACCGTGACTGGATTCCGGAAGCACCTGATACCTCTTTATATATTCGTCCCTTCATTATCGCGACAGACCCGTTCTTAGGTGTACGTCCTTCCAACACCTATCAATTTATGATCATCACCGGCCCTGTAGGCGCTTATTATAAAGAAGGTCTTAATCCTGTTAAGATTTATGTGGAATCCACCTATGTCCGCGCAGTTGTAGGCGGCATCGGTGCCGCAAAAGCCAGCGCGAACTACGCTGCCAGCTTGAGAGCGCAGATGGTTGCCAAGGAAAAGGGCTACACCCAGGTGCTCTGGCTCGACGGTATTGAAAGAAAGTATGTCGAAGAGGTCGGCACCATGAACGTCTTCTTTGTTTTAGGTGACGAAGTGGTAACACCCGAATTGAACGGCAGCATTCTTCCCGGTATTACAAGAAAGTCCTGCATCGAGCTTCTCCGCTCTTGGGGACTGAAGGTTTCCGAAAGAAAGGTTTCCATCCAGGAAATTTTCGAGGCTAATGAAAAGGGCCTCTTGAGAGAAGCCTTCGGAACCGGCACTGCCGCTGTTATCTCCCCTATCGGCGAGCTTTACTGGAACGACAGACGCATCACCTTAAGCGGCGGAAGAATCGGAGAGCTTTCACAGCGCCTCTACGATGATCTCACCGGCATCCAATACAAAAAGAAGCCCGATCCCTTTAACTGGGTTACTACCGTTAAGTAATAGGCTTTTGTATCAATAGTAGCTGTCTTATGTAATTGATATCAGAACTCAATTAGCATGGCGGATACTAATGAGAGATCCAATTACTGGAATAGCTTAAAGTTACAGAGCCTGACGCCATGATTAAGTGGTGCCAGGCTTTTTGTATTAGAAGTTTATCAATTAATGCAGCGCATCCTGTTGATTTACCGTGATGTCATCAGCAGTATAAAGAGTGAAAAGCCCTTTGGCCTTAAACCGTTTCGCGGGCAGCATGGGATGCTTCCAATATTGCCAAGGTCTTTATTGAAGACTATCATCAGGAGCTTGAGGAGCACTATATCCATCGTTTAGTTGCATAAAAAAAGCTTAGGGAATTGGGAGAAAAATTTGAACAAATTGAAAAACAACGATTTGGAGAGAATGGATTTGAATCGATTGTGCTGAAGGTGTCCCAGATTGGGAATTCATTATGTATCTATGAATTGGATCAATTTACTGCTCCGTGCAATACCTGAAACTTGCTGTGAATCGAGTAAAAATGCAATATATGCCTCATAATACTCATCAGATTGATGAAATGCCCTGCTGTATTAATACTAAAGGTTAATATTAAAGCAAAAATTTTTAAAATAAGTCTTGAAATCGTTTAGCAATCATATTATAATAAACTTCGTCGTTGCGGATTGGTGTAACGGTAGCACGACTGACTCTGGATCAGTTTGTCAGGGTTCAAATCCTTGATCCGCAGCCAACATGTTTAACACCGGCTTCCAGAGAGCCGGTATTTTATTGCCCTTTCTCGGTATATCATTTATTTTATGATCTCAGCATCTGGCTTTCGCCACAGTCTACTTCCTGTTGTTTCAAGAAGCTTTATGTAAATAAGGAGATGGCTATGATTCAAGGCATTAAGGGTATCTATTTTGACTTCGGCTACGT
>JAOABT010000654.1 GCA_026418215.1 Clostridia bacterium
ATACATACGGAGGCAAAAGCAGTAGGCCCACAAGAATGGCAGCGGCTACTATACCGCTGATAATGCGCATCAGCATTTACACACCTCCAAAGCGGCGTTGTCTGTTTTGGTAGGATAATATGGCTTCCTGGAGGTGTTCTTCTGTAAAATCCGGCCAAAGGACATTTGTAAAAAAGAGCTCGGCATAAGTGCCCTGCCAGAGAAGAAAATTGCTGAGACGCATCTCACCGCTCGTACGGATAATGAGATCGGGATCGGGAATGTCCTTTGTATAAAGCCTTTTCGCAAGAGCTGTTTCAGTTATTTCAACAGCCTTTCCCGATGAAGCCTCGGCAACAAGCTCGGATACCGCCTCAAGGATTTCTTGACGGCCGCCGTAATTGAGCGCGATAACCAGGTCCAGACCCTCAATGTTTCGAGTATTGGCTTCAACACGCTCGATTTCGTCCTGCATCTCAGCAGGCAGCCCTTTCCTGTTGCCTATGACACGTATGCGTACACTGTGGTCCTTAAGCTCTTCTTCAGCGTTTCGAAGGTATTCAAGAATGAGCTTCATGAGCTGGTCGACCTCATCCTTGGGCCTTTGCCAGTTTTCGGTGGAGAAGGCGTAAACCGTAAGGTATTTAACACCCAGGTTGTGACTGGCTCTTACGATCTTCTTGAGAACTCTTGAGCCTTCCTTATGCCCAAAGTTGCGGGAAAGTCCCCTTTTCTTGGCCCATCGGCCATTGCCGTCCATAATAATGGCAATATGCTTGGGAATTTTACTTGAATCTATCTCTATCTTTTTCTTAAAAAGCATCTTTAGCCCCCGGCTGCTCACTACCAAGTTTTTCTTGGCTTTATCATAAATATGATACCAAATAAAAACCCGTATGACTATAACAAACGGTTATAAAGTTTCATTCTTTATCACTTCATAAGTATGGTTTATGATTACTGTCGTCACTGTTTCCATATTTGTTCTTCTGCCCTCAATAAAGCATACACGCAAAACGGCTATTTATTGGGTTTGAATAAATCAAATGACGCAAAGGCCCTTGGGTTTCTAACCTTATTGGTCATAACTGCCTATTTTCCACCTAGCCATTTTTGACATAAATCTGATCTTTTAGTCCCAATCACGCCCAAAAGCTTTCTCGTGGGGCAAAAGGCCTGCATTTCAAGAGCTTTAGCATGCTAACTCTTATTTCTTCTATTATGCTCCCTTATACCGTACATGATAGAGAAAGAAAACAGGCACCCTTTTCAGAGCACCTGTCCTCTCCAGGAGGTTTGAACTATTTTTGAAGTTTTTTAAGCTGTTCATCAACGCTTCTGACTTTCTCTTCCATAAACCATTTTTCATTAGATTCAACCATATTACTGTATTCAACAGTATCGCTCTTCATATAGGGGCCATATTGCTTGAAAATGTAATCATACAGGCCTTTGAAATTGGCATAGGAGTATAAATTGTTCTTGGGGTCTGAAAATTCCCGAAGATAATCAAGATAACGCTGCTTATACTCATCGATGCCGAGAATTTTCTCAACAAGCGGATGATGAACCGTTTGTCCCGTGAAGCTCTGTGCAAGGTTTCTCCACTCTAGAATATTAGCATCTGCTATACCTTCGAACCCGCCAAAGTCTGATCCATCCCAGCCTGAGGCCAAACAATTGTCATAGTCATAAGGAATGAACTCAATTTTCCCTTGAGGATTAAAGTAGAGGAAGTAATTATTGCCCATTGCCCAGTAATCATCCGGCATGCCCAAAAGCATGTTGCAGGCCATAAACTTCAGGAAATTATCAACCTCGAAATTCTTATCAAGGTAGGTTTTCAGTTCCGGACCGTTTAAAGCGTTTAGATTTTTTATGAACTCAAGCAAGGCCGTATGATCGGGATTAGCTTTATTGGTCTTAAGGTCATAAGCAGGACGATAATTCTTGGTCCAATCCTTTATACCAATGGCTGCGGGATCTCTGATGGGCTCCAGGGTTGCAGGCCCGAAATTCTGCCAGAGGCATTTGTAAAGGTTACCGGTCTTATCCGGGTAACGCTTGGAAATGAATTTCGAATCGATTGGCTCCAGCATGGAGTAAACCCCGTAATTAACAACCTTATCTCCTATTTTGAATTTCAGGATTGTCTTGGATACCTTTGGAGCTTTTAATCCTACTTTGGCCAGGAGCTCATAGCCATATTTCTCATGAACATAGGATTCATCAGTCATGTTGGCTTTAAGGTTCAATGCGTCTAAGCCCATAAAACTGCGCTTTGAAAGCTCTTTGTACTCTTCGCTGTTAGGATCAAGATCAAAGGTTTCATCAAATTTCAGTTTAAAGTGAGCTTTGTGGTAGCCCTGCCCATCTTGAGGAATGACACGGGTGGTATTGCCTTTTGTCCGTATTCCAACATTCTTAATGGTCACCTGACCATCCTTATCCTCAAAAATGATATCTGCCTTTCGGTAATTTCCTGTACGCATCGATTGATCGATGCCGGAAACCCTTCTCATGTCAATGGCTATGCCCTTCCATTCTTCTTCTGAAATCACGACGGTGATGGTCTTGACCGAATCATCCCTGAACAGCCTTAAGAACTCTTTCGAATTCCCGACCTCAGAGGCCTTGATTGAAGGGTCATAAGGCACCACCGAAGAATCTTCAGACTTTATGGAAGCGGCTGCTTTGGATGCCATCGCCTGATTCTGCTCCAGAACATAAAGGCCTGCAAGCATGGCAATGATTAACAAAATGGCGCCCAGACGTTTCATGTTGGCACTCCTTATAAATAATTCTGGGTCTTGAAGCCTACGAGAGATACGGCTTGAACTCCTGCAACCTTGGAGAGCTCCTCGGTAAAGGAAGAGTTATTCTTTTGGAGACGAACTTCGTAGGTATATTCGGAACATCCCTGATGATTGGATTTTGCTTTGAATTGGGATCTTTTCACCTTGTTTTTGAAAGCCCCTTCAATTTCGGACTGTGCAGCACTGCCATCGGCTGTGACAACAAGCACGAAGGCATTTTCATTGCTTGTGAGCTTACTCATGGCATAGATGATGAGACCGATTCCAACACAGCTTACTGAGGCAATAAAATAGAATCCTGCGCCAATGGCAATACCGGTTGCAATGGCCCAGAACATATAAACGATATCAATGGCTTCCTTAACGGCTGTTCTGAAGCGCACGATGCTCAGTGCGCCGACCATACC
>JAOABT010000666.1 GCA_026418215.1 Clostridia bacterium
CTCGGAGATGTGTATAAGAGACAGCTATTGAGCTCAATCTTTCCTGCCCCAACGTCAAGCAGGGGTGCCTGGCCTTTGGGAGCACGCCAGAGGGGGTTCATCAGGTTGTTTCAAGCGTTAAGAGGCTGGCTAAAAAGCCGCTCATCGTGAAGCTCACACCAAATGTCACCGACGTCACGGAAATAGCGCGGGCTGCCGAGGCTGGTGGCGCGGACTCCGTTTCTCTCATCAATACCCTGCTGGGTATGGCCATCGACATCAAAACCAAAAGGCCGGTTCTCGGCAATGTCACAGGCGGCCTGTCAGGCCCTGCTGTCAAGCCTGTTGCACTGCGCATGGTTTATCAGGTTTCAAAAGCGGTTAAGATTCCTGTTATCGGCATGGGCGGAATTTCAAACGCAACCGACGCCATTGAATTCCTGCTGGCAGGCGCTTCTGCCGTCATGATCGGTACGGCCGGCTTCGTTAATCCTTACGCATGGGTTGAAACTGTCGAGGGTATCGAACATTACATGGTTGAAAATGGTGTTTCAAAGGTTCAGGAGTTGGTCGGTGCGCTCATTGTGTGATAAAACTCAGGCTGAGCTTTATGCCCCTCCATAATCAATGGAAATCGCGCCTTTACCGCTGTTACTACTGATTATGGCTCCCGCATTGACCTGAACAGAACTTACCGATAGATTACCCAAAGTTATAAATTTAAGTTTTACGGAGGATGTAGCATGAATCAAGCACTTATCGGATATCTTTTTGAAACCAAGGCCATACGCGTCTGCCCCAAGGATCAGCCCTTCTGGTATACCTCGGGCAAAATTGGCCCCTATTACTGCAACACCCATTTTCTTTATGGCAGCGAGGAAAAGGCCAATGCCTTTTTGGCACAGATTGATGAACTTAAGGAGGATAAGCTGTCCTGCTCGAAAGAGTTTCACCGGATATCCAAGGAAAACTATCTTTCTGATGCCATCTATAGAGGAACCATTGATGCATTGACCAACTATGTGAAAGAACATTTTGACATCAAGGAGATCGCCTATGTTTCAGGCGGTGAAAGAAGAGACTGGTTTTTCTCATTCCTGGTGGCAGAATTTTTGGGAAAGCCGCACATCACTCTTTTCAAGGATATTTCTGCGGTTCTTTACGAAAACGGGGAATCAAAGCCTGTTGAAAACCTCAATGGTGCCAGGGTGCTTCATGTAGCCGATTTGATTACTACAGCCTCCAGTTATGAGCGCGCATGGGTTCCTGCTATCAAGAGCATTGGTGGGAATATGCTCTGGAGCCTTGTTGTGGTAGATCGTCTGCAGGGGGGCGCTGAAATCCTCAAGAACCTATCCGTTGAATCCCACGCGCTTGTGGCCCTCAACGACCAGGTTTTTGTAAAGGCAAACCAACAGGGCTATATCGATGGAGCGCAGCTTAAGCTTGTTCTGGATTACATGAACGATGCGGAAGGCTCCATGAAGGCTTTTCTAAAAGGCCATCCTGAGTTTTTGACCGACGCCCTCAATAAGGGCGGGAAGAGTGCTGAAAGGGCAGAGCTGCTCCTGCAAAGCAATTTTTACGGGGTTAAAGACTTTTTTCAGGCTCCGTAAACTTTAGCGGAACGGGAATGCTCATGGATATGACGGCCCCGGTGGGCTGATTGGGAGAAATTAAGATACCGCCTGAAATATGGTGAAGAATAGAAAAAGCCCAGCCGCGGGATCGAACATCCTCGAGGGAGCGGGCTTCACGGTCAAA
>JAOABT010000051.1 GCA_026418215.1 Clostridia bacterium
TCAGGCGCATCACGGATGCAATCCTTGCCAAAGATAGTGGCTGTACCGCTTGAAGGATAAATCAACGCTAAAAGTGTCCTGATGGTCGTGGACTTTCCGGCACCATTGGGCCCGATAAAGCCGAAGATTTCACCCTCCTCAACATTGAAGCTGACGTCCACTATGCCCCTTGCTTTACCATAGTATTTGGTCAGGTTTTTAATCTCAATGACATTCATGTTGTTTGACCTCCCTTATAAAGTGTCCTTTCAAAAAGATCGAGGTACGACTCTGCTTGGATAAAGAGCTTATCGTAGTCCACAGGGATATCCAAATATCTTGCTTTTTTAAATTCCTCATTCACATAGCCTTCCACGGTCCACGAGATGATATTTATGGCCTTGATGGCATCCATACCCTCTATAAAGCGTGACTCGTCTATATTCTTTAGAATTTTGGCGAAGCTGTATTCAACAAGCTTTAGGTTCCGTTTTTCAATTTCCTCCTTGATACCGGGCGCTTTCTCGAGATAAGCCTCCGAGATGAATTTGAAAATTCCAGGATGTTTCTTTAAGAGCTCCAGCTTGATGGCTACTGATTCTCGGATAATCTTGAAAAAATCCCGCTCTTCACGGTTCATCCTTTTAAAATAATCCTCCAGGCAGATCCCCACGTAGTAGTCGTAAACGTAGAGGAAGAGCTGCTTTTTGTTTTTGAAATAATGGAACAATAGACCTTTAGAGATCTCAGCTTGCTTGACTATCTCGTTAGTCGACGCCTGTTCGTATCCCCTCGCTGCAAATTCTGACAAGGCAGCGTTAAGGATGCGCTCTCTCTTCTCTTGATCTAGGCTTTCGAATTTCTCCAAAATGCAAGCTCCTTTCTTTTCATTGACCATAATGGTCAATTCATATTGTACTCCTATTGACCATACTGGTCAATAGGTTTTCTGACTTTTTTGCCCATAAGGGTCAACTATGCTTAAATCCTAACAAAGCGACGCAGCTTTTAAAGATGACACCCCTTCATTCTACCCCAACCTTAATGGAGCTATCGACGCACGCATGTCAAAAAGGCTGCCCACTTATCGTGAGCAGCCTTCAAATTCTAGAATGGACTAGGCTGGAAACCTAGGATTACTTTGTCTCGTTGATATCCAGTTCAATATCTCGATACTTGGACATACCGGTACCTGCAGGAATCAGCTTACCAATGATAATGTTTTCCTTCAAGCCGATCAGCGGGTCAACCTTGCCCTTGATGGCAGCTTCGGTCAATACTCTCGTGGTTTCCTGGAAGGAAGCGGCTGAGAGGAAGGACTCGGTCGCCAAGGACGCCTTGGTGATACCCAGCAGTGAACGCTTGCCGGTTGAAGGCCTTAAGCCCTGTTCTTCGGCTGCAGCATTCTTTTCCTCGAACTCGAACATATCCACCAGGCTTCCGGGGAGCATATCGGTGTCACCGGCTTCGTCGATCTTGATCTTTCTCAGCATCTGACGAACGATAACCTCGATGTGCTTGTCGTTGATATCAACACCCTGGAGTCTGTAAACCTTCTGAACTTCCTGCAAGAGGTAGTTCTGAACGGCCTGGATGCCCTTGATCTTCAGGATATCATGCGGGTTAACGGAGCCTTCTGTAAGCTCGTCGCCGGCCTCGATTATCTCGCCGTCAGCTACCTTGATGGAGGAGCCGTACGGAATGAGGTAGGTCTTGGCTTCGCCGGTCTCATTGTTGGTTACTTCGATTTCGCGCTTCTTCTTGGTATCCTTGATACGGACGGTACCAGCGAGCTCGGATACGATAGCAAGACCCTTAGGCTTACGTGCCTCGAAAAGTTCCTCGACACGGGGAAGACCCTGGGT
>JAOABT010000086.1 GCA_026418215.1 Clostridia bacterium
ATGTGTATAAGAGACAGTTATGAGACAGAAGATGGTTGGCTACCGAATCCTCGGCAGCTTCACCCGATAGGTTAGTCTTCCCCAATATGCGCTCAAACTCAGGGGCTTCTCCAAAAACCTTCTCATAAAGCGCAGGTGAAATGTACATATAGTGATCTATATAGTTTTCTGTTATACCAATCACTTTCACTTCGCCTTTTAGAGTCTCACCTTCCTTAACAGACACCATCTCCCCCTTGGAGACGCCAAGCTTTCTGGCCAGCTTCTCTGTGAGCACAACCCCTTGCTCAGTAAGAGGCTGAGGCTCCTTTGTATTACGGTCCCTTAAAGAAATAAACTTTCCAATACGTTCACTATCTAGGGGCACAAAGGCATTGGCGTCCATTACATGGTTATGGGCCGTAAGGGTGACGCTCTTGGTTTTGATGGGAAGCCAGTCTGTAATGCGGCTATCTGCTTTGAAGGCCTCCGTAATATCTGTATCGCTGTTCTGCCCGAGTTTCTCATTGAGATCCGCACTCATCTGGTAGGTAAAAATCTCGCTGTATTGCTTGCCCACAATATCGCTGATGGAGTCCTTAAGACCGAAACCAGCCACGAGAAGGGCTGTGCAGCCTGAGACACCCAGGATGGTCATGAGAAAGCGTTTCTTGTATCGGAAGAGGTTGCGAACCGTTACCTTTTGGATAAAGCTCAGGCACTTCCAAACAAAGCTCACGCGCTCCATGAAAATGCGCTTTCCGGGCTTTGGCGCCTTTGGGCGCATCAACAGGGCCGGTGTCAGTAAAAGCTCACTGTTTACGGCAACATAGGCCGACAGCGTTGTAGCCGCCACGGCTATGGCTCCTGAAATTAGCGCCAGCGGCTTGTCAAAGGTCAGTATGACGGGCGGAAGCGTGAACATGATACGATAGGCGTTAAAAATGACCGTCGGGAACACCTTGAAGCCTATCAAAACACCGGCGGTACTGCCCAGGATACTTGCAGAAGCCGCATACCAGAGGTATTTGGAGGCAACCTTCAGCTTGCTGTAGCCCAGCGCCTTAACCGTTCCCACGAAGCTCCTTTGCTCGTCAACCATGCGGGTCATGGTGGTCAGGCAGACTAGCGCCGCAATTAAGAAGAAAAATACCGGAAATACCTTGGATATGGCATTCATGCGGTCTGCCGCCTGGCCATATTCTACAAAGCCCGCATTGGTGTTTCGGTCAAGGACGTACCATTTGGGCTCCTTCAGGCTGTCTATCTGCTTTTGGGCATCATTGAGCTTTGCTTCGGCATCCTTAAGCTTTGCATCGGACTCAGCCTTGCCTTTCTCATACTCTTCTTTTGCCTTCGCAAGCTCCTGCCAGCCTTCGTCAAGCTTTTCCCTGGAATCCTCGAGCTGGGCACGGCCTTCCTTTTCCTGCTTTGTCAGCTTGCAGTTACCTTCGTTTAATGAAGCCCAGCCGGCATCCAAGCTTTTCTTAGTAGCTGCAAGCTTCGCCTCGGCATCGGAGAGAGCCTTTTTTTGAGCCTCCAGCTGCTGTTCCGAAGCCGCAATCTGCTCTTTAGCTTGTTGAAGCTGTGCCTGGCCCTGCTTAAGCTGAAGGGTCATGGCTGTCTTCTGCTCCTCTGTCCTGTCTCTTATACACATCTGACGCTGCCGACGA
>JAOABT010000096.1 GCA_026418215.1 Clostridia bacterium
ATTCAAAGCGGCAGAGCGAATAAGCGCGGGACCGCCAATATCGATTTTTTCGATAGCTTCACCCAACGCAACGTTTCCTTTGAGCAATGTGTCCTTGAAGGGGTACAAATTGATGACGACGAGGTCAACAGGTGTTATATGGAGCTCCTGAAGCTGGCTCATATGTTCCTCATTGCTTCGCTCAGCCATGATTCCGGCATGAATGTCGGGATGAATGGTTTTTATGCGCCCATCCAGGAACTCAGGATAGCCTGTAACCTCGGAAACGGGAACCGCTTTGATCTCGTGCTCCCTTAAATGCTTCAGCGTACCGGAGGTTGCAACTATCTCCATCCCCATAGCTTGAAGCGCCCTTCCAAGGGCGATGATGCCTGATTTATCGGAAACACTGATTAATGCTCTTTTCAACTTGGCTCACTCCATTATTTTCACATGTCTGCCATCAAGCTTGAGCTTCCCTTGGCTATATAAGCGAATAGCTTCGGGCAGAAGCTCCCATTCTGCCTGTTCCATAACACGCTTTTGCAAAATCTCAGGTGTATCACCGGGTAAAATATTGACGGCCCTTTGAAAGATAATGGGGCCCGAATCATATTCAGGCTCCACAAAATGCACCGTGGCTCCCGTTACCTTAACGCCGTACTCCAGCGCCTTTTGATGAGGAATAATGCCATAGTACCCCTTGCCGCAGAAAGAAGGAATCAGCGAAGGATGCACATTGATAATGGCATTTTGGTACTCCTTTGTAAACCGCTCCCCTAAAAGGCTTAGGAAACCGGCTAGCACAACCAGCTCAACATTATGAGCCTTCATGTGCGTTATGAGGGCTTCATCATAGGCCTCCAGTGTTTCAAAGCTTTTCCTTGAAATAACCTTTGAAGGAATACCCGCAAGTCGTGCGCGTTCCAGGGCATAAACGCCGTCCTTGCTGGCAACCACAGCCACAATTTCACATCCCGGAAGCCTTCCGTCGGAAATCCTGTCGAGAATGGCCTGGAGATTGGTTCCACCGCCCGATACCATGACTCCGATTCTCAGCATATTTCAATAATCTCCTCACCCTTGGCCACTTCGCCGATGATGTAAGCCTTGTCGCCTAAACGTTCGGCTTCCTTCACAACCTCGTCTGCAATTTCAGGTGATACGGCCATAACCATACCGATTCCCATATTGAAGGTGTTATACATATCCATTTCGGGTACATCGCCCATTTCCTGCATCAGAGAGAAGACAGGAAGCACAGGCCAGGTTCCCTTCTTGATGACAAGCTTCAGGCCTTCGGGCATCATTCTGGGCAGGTTTTCAATAAATCCGCCGCCTGTGACATTGGCAATACCCTTTATGTCAAATTTCTTAACGAGTGATAGAATGGTCTTCACGTAGATTCTTGTAGGGGTTAAAAGCTCTTCGCCCAGGCTCTTGCCGAGCTTTTCATTAAACCTTCCGAGGTTTTCCTCGTTAATATTGAAAATCTTTCTGACCAGCGAGTAGCCGTTGCTGTGAATACCTGAGGAGGCAAGACCTACGAGCTTGTCGCCGGGCTTAATGCTCTTGCCGTTAATGATCTTGTCCTTGTCAGCAATACCTACAACAAAACCGGCAAGGTCATATTCGTCTATTGGGTAGAAGCCGGGCATTTCAGC
>JAOABT010000113.1 GCA_026418215.1 Clostridia bacterium
AGACAACAAGTACCGTGAAGCCCCTGCCTTTTTTGGAATTTACAGCTTCATTATCGCTGTCGGCAGTCTGCTTATCCTCATTCCCGGACTGCAGCTTATGAAGCTGATCATCATTACCCAGCAGATAGCCGGTATCCTTTCCCCTATTATCCTTATTTTCATGTCTATTCTTGTGAACGATAAGCGCATTATGGGAAAGTACACCAATACCAAGGTTCAGAATGCAGTGTCCTTTGCAACTGTCGCTTTCATTGTGGCACTTTCACTTGTGCTGCTGGTCTCACCTGTTTTGTCTTGAGTCCATATTCGTAAGTTGCTTTCTTTCATTTAAAAAAGCCACGATAGGACAGGTAACAGGCCATAAAGGATGAGATGGCGGTTGTGGAAAGCAGCATGAACGTCACCATAATCTGATATTTGATAGCTTCAACCGGAGAGGTGCCCGCCAGTATGAGGCCGTTCATCATTCCCGGAAGCGAGACTATGCCCAGAGTTTTGGCCGAGTCAACGGTGGGCTGCATACCCGTTTTGATGGAATCTCGGTGCATTCACCTTTCAACTCTTGCAACAAAGGAATTGCATAAAGAAAGAGGGCTTCATCCGAAACCCTCATTTCACAGAATCATTTATTATCCCATCATCTAAAAAATCCTTTGCCATCTCATACCATTTTTGAATCAATTCTTTTATGGCTTTTTCGGATACAAAGATCTTCATCCAGGGCGGCAGATTTTTGTAAAGCAGGGCTGCAACGAAGTCAAGCTTCAGGTTTCCGTCTGAATCCGAGTAGTTTCTTTCTGCCAATAGCATCAGCTGGTAGGCCATTTCGCGGACCTTTGTCCATTGGTGAGTCACGGTGATATACACAAGATAAACCAGAGCACCAATAAGAATCAGCAGCCCGAACCAATTTTGGATAATAAATTGAAGCAGCATATGGCAAACTTCCTATTGAGGTTATCCTACTAAACCATATGCAGACAACCCCCGAAAGTTGACCAAGCCCGTTGGCATTTTATGTTATAATGATTAGTATCTCAAAATTTGGAGGTGTTCTTACTTGCCTAGATATTCAACCTTTGAAATCCCTGCCCCGCAATTGGGCGGCAACCGCACCATCAGGGTCTATACGCCTCTTTCCTACGAGGCAAGCACAAAATCCTATCCCGTTCTTTACATGCATGACGCGCAGAACCTATTTGATCCCAGGACCTCCTATATCGGTAAGGCTTGGCAAATATCCGAAACCCTGGATGAGCTTAAGCTTGACATTCTAGTCATCGGTGTTGACCATGGTGAAGGTGAAAAGCGTTATGACGAGCTTTGCCCCTGGATCAACCGGGAGCTTCAGATTCAGCGTCCCAGTGCGATTACCCGCGACGTCGGCGGCAAGGGGGACCAGTATCTTGATTTTCTTGTGAACGCGTTGAAGCCCTACGTGGACAAGCACTACAGAACCCTTCCCGATGCAGGTCATACGGCTATTTCGGGAAGCTCCATGGGAGGCTTGATATCGCTCTATTGCGGCATCAAGCGGCCTGACGTCTATTCCAGAATCGCTGCCTTTTCATCAGCACTGAGGTTTTCACAGAAGGAGTTTATTGACTTTATCAAGGGTGCTGATGTTTCGGCCATCAAGAAAATCTATATGGATATTGGAACAAAGGAAGGCGATACACCCCAGCTCTTTGATCTTTACATCAATACCAACCAGGAAGCCTATGATGTGCTGAAGGAGAAGCTACCGGCCGACAGGCTGAAGTTCATCATCGACGAAGGTGCTGTTCATAATGAGGAAGCCTGGGCAAGACGTTTCCCCCATATGATCAAGTGGCTGCTGTCGGATATTATCCCGAAATAGCAGCGGGCTCCTCTGCCCTTGAAACATCCTGCTTTTTGACGTAAAGCAGAAAAACAAGACCCAGCGTGAACATGACGCCGCCAAAGAGGAACAGATAAGCATGGCTTCTTAAGAGGTCGGCGGTCATGCCGTAAAGAATCGGACTTGCAATGCTAGCCGCAAAGGTGAACATGAAGTAGTAACCGGTATAACGTCCGGTCTGACCGCTCGGAGCCATTTCTGTAATGGCCGGATAGGCATTGGTGGACATGAGCGCCCAGCCGATCCCGCTGATGGCCATGACGATAGCCACATAGGTCTGATTTTGAAGAAGCAGTATAATGAGAAAGGTTGCGATGATGAGGGCATTACCCAAAAGCATGGCAGCCTTTCTTCCTATTTTGGTCCCAATAATACCCGCAGGAAGCGCACTGATCATGAATACAACCGCAAGCGGTGCCATCATCTGGGTAGCGTCACCAGCCAGCATCTTATACTTTTCCTGGCAGAACAACGTAAAGAAAGCATTGAGGCATTCGAAGCCGCAGAACCAGAAGAACACCGTTAACAGCATATACAAAAGGGACGGTGTTTTCTTGATGGCGGGCTTCTCACCGTTCTTCCCGATAAACAAGCCCGTATCCGGCTCATCCTTACCCTCTTCATCAGCTGAATAAGGCACTTCCGGGTCTCTATAGACTGTCTCTTATACACATCTCCGA
>JAOABT010000148.1 GCA_026418215.1 Clostridia bacterium
CTCGGAGATGTGTATAAGAGACAGGATCAATCTGGCAGCCTGTCGAGAATTAAGGGTAACCCTATTGCACTACTTAAACAGCTTTTCCAGCTCTTCGAATTTATCATGAGTCAAGAGCGCATCCTTCTCTGTGTTCTTGAGCTTGACAAGATAGGTCCAGCGACCATAGGGATAGATTTTATGGACCATGGTCAGATTGATGATATAGGATTTATGGCTCCTGAAGAAAACCGAGGAGTCCAGCCTTTCCTCGAGCTCGGTGAGGCCCTCTGAGGTGACAAAACGTTCATCCCGGGTGTAAATGACGGTACTGCGTTCTTCCCTCTGCACAAGCAGGATTTCCTCTTCATCCACAAGATTGACGCTTTCCTTGGTGCGGATAATGAGCTTTCCAAGGGCTTTTTCCTTGGGAGAGGGAACCCGGGCGGGGGAGGGGGCGCTTTCCAAATTCAGGCTCAGCTGCTTGACCCTTGCCAGGGTCTGGCTGATGCGGTCTATCCTGAAAGGCTTGACCATGTAATCAAAGGCATAGAGCTCAAAGGCCTTGGGCATGTATTCCTCGTGGGCGGTTGCAAAGATAATGATGGTCTTGGGGTTGATGTCCAGTATCTTTTTGGCCGAATCCACGCCTCTCAGAATGGGCATCTCAACGTCCATAAAAATGACATCAGGACGAAGAGCCTCGGCATGATGAAGGGCGGATTCACCATCCACCGCTTCACCAACCACCTTAAAGCCTTCGCTTTTCTCAATGGCTTTTCTTAAGACGAGGCGCATACCCTCGTCATCATCTGCTATCAGAACTTTGAAATCCAAGGTCATCACCGGCCCATTCTTTTGGATTTAGGCTTTCCCAGAATCTCCGAGAAAATAATGCCGTTCAGTACGCTCTGGCTATCCAGACTGATGAGAGGGTCATGTTTGCCAATCTCATCGTCATAGATGGGGGAGCTGTCGATGGGACTTTCCACAGGCTTTTTCACCGGTTCAGAATTTGGTTCGATCATATATTCGGGATTCTGCTGAACAGGCTTAGTTGGTTGAGAGGGCTGTTGAAAAAGCCTTGGTGTTGGGCTTTTAATACGATGGGTAATGGTACTGAATGTATTGGAAGCCATTCGTCACCACTCCTATTTCTTATCCATCTGGCTTGTTTCGGGCTTGCCCGCAGAAGAGATGGAGGTTCTCATTTGGGTATCGGCAATGAGGTTCTGAAGATTGTAGTAGTCCATAACACCCATCTTGCCTTCACGGAGCGCTGCTGCCATAGCCTTTGGCACCTCTGCCTCGGCTTCGACAACCTTGGCGCGCATCTCCTGTACAGAGGCCTTCATTTCTTGCTCCTTTGCAACGGCCATGGCTCTTCTTTCCTCGGCTTTTGCCTGAGCAATGCGCTTATCGGCTTCGGCCTGATCGGTCTGGAGCTGAGCGCCGATATTTCTTCCTACATCAACGTCTGCGATATCGATAGACAGAATCTCAAAGGCTGTACCGGCATCAAGACCCTTGCCAAGCACGGTTCTGGAGATGAGGTCAGGATTCTCAAGCACGTCCTTGTGAGTGGAGGATGAACCTACGGTCGTAACGACACCTTCACCAACACGGGCGATAATCGTCTGCTCACCGGCACCGCCGACGAGACGGTCGATGTTGGCGCGGACAGTTACCCTGGCCTTTGCCTTAAGCTCAATACCATCCTTGGCGATAGCGGCAACGATAGGTGTTTCAATAACCTTCGGGTTAACGCTCATCTGAACGGCCTCAAGCACATCACGGCCTGCAAGGTCGATGGCTGCAGCTCTTTCGAACTCCAACGGTATATTGGCACGCTGGGCGGCAATAAGGGCATTGACCACCCTGTCAACGTTTCCGCCTGCCAGATAGTGCGCTTCAAGTTTGTTGATGGAAACTGAGAGACCGGCCTTCACAGCCTTGATGAGCGGATTAACAACTCTGGAGGGAACAACCCTTCTAAGACGCATACCAATTAGGTTGAAGATGCCAACCTTAACACCGGCTGCAGCAGCAGATATCCACAGCCCAACCGGAACGAAGCTAAAAAACAGCGAAAAGAAAAGGACAATGGCTCCGATAATAATAAAGTATTCCATATAAATAATGAACCCCTTTCAATTTTAGAAACTATTCTAAGGTATCAACACATTTTTTTACCACGATTCGGCGCCCATTCACCTGAATCACCCTGATCCGGGCATTCTGCTCAATGTAATCGCCTTCTGTCACGACATCCAGCTTGACGCCGTCAAACTCTGCTGTTCCTGCAGGTCTCAGCGTGGTGAGTGAAAAGCCTTCCCTGCCGATAAAATATTTCATGTCATCGGTTCCGATGAAGCCTTCCTCTTTGCTTAATGAATCCTTTAAAATCAGGGTTTTTGAAAGTCTGCCCTTGGTTGCGGAATGAAGAATGACTGCGAGAGCCATGCCCAGTACCGCAAGGAGGATAATCACCATGACAACGGCTTCAAAAACGCTTCTTGCTGTAATGAGAATACCCGTAACAAGCATTAATATACCTATGGCACCCGGAATGCCGAAGCCCGGATGGAACATCTCAAAAACCAAAAATAGGATGCCAATGATGAAGATAATGGCCTGCAGGGTATGTATGTTCTCCAGAAAACTGAAAATTTCCATTGTTTCACCTCCTTGGAATTCCTGCTTACAATCCTATTCTACTGCATATAGAAGGAATAAAAAGCTATAGCCGCCCAAACATACATCAGGCATTCTGAAGTGTCGTTTTTGGGTCCGCATCTCTCTTGGGGATGCTTCCTTCAAACAGGGTTAATTCCTTGGTGCTTGTGACGTGGATGCTTCCACCGTACTGCTCGACAATCTCCCTCGTTATGGCAAGGCCCATACCTTCGCCCTTATCGCCCTTCGTCGTAAAGCCGGCTTCAAAAATCTTGTTTAGAAGCGCTTCAGGAATTTCGGGACCATTATTCTGAACCTTGAAGTAGAAGGATTTCAGGTCCTCGGACAGGTCAATTTTCAGAAATCTGCTATCTGATCTTTCCTCAAGGGAATCCAGGGCATTGTCAATCAGATTTCCTAAAATACGGCACATCTCCCATGAAGGTATGGGCAGGCCGTCCAGGCGGGAGGTGGAATTAAAATCGGCTTTTACGCCTTTTTTCTCCGCATCCAGCATCTTGGCCTGTATAAGGGCATTGACAGCCGGATTTGAGGTTTTTAAGACCCTGCTGACCCTTTGGATGTCGTTGTAAACCTTTTCAATGTAGTCCCGGGCATCCTTGTACTCATCCATTTCGATGAGCCCGTAGACAACCTGAAGGTGGTTGAGAAAATCGTGGCGCTGGGCCCTCAGGGTTTGGTTCAGCTTTTCCATGTCGGTAAGGGTGGCTTGAAGGGTTTGGGTTTTATTGTCTGACCGCAAAAGGGTTCCCTTAAAGCTTAACAAAATGAGGCAGCTTACAATGGAGGCGGCAACAAGAATGACTATGAGCATGTACTGATAATAGAAACGAGGAGCGGAGAAAATCTCTCCCTTAACGAGCGCATAGCCTGTCAAAAAGACCAAGGCCAAAACCTGAACGATGCTTATAAGAACAAGAAGATTCGCTGTCTTTTTAATGTTAGGCGCATTCTTCATCACAAATTTTTCCTTTTAGCCTATTTACTTTCTATCATAACAAAGTCGTTTCCTGCCAGTCAACAAAGGCAGAAAAGCCAACTGTTCGAAATGGCAGAAAAGTGGTATAATTCCCCCTATATGGCAGATGAATGCATACGTTGTCTTTATAAGCTGGTTTCGGCTTGCCAATGCATATTTAAGCGTATACAGGAGGGTTCATAATGGGGCTTCTAAAATCATTATTCAGAAAACAGGAATCCAAGCAACAAGGGGATACCGGTACCAATACCGTAAGGCTGCCCGATACAATTGAAGGTGAGATTGAAAAACCGGAGAGTCCTTATCTGAATAATCCCAGACCGCTGGGAGACGATCCTCTCGCTCATATTTCCAGAAGTGTTGAGCTGAATGCCAGCCGTGAGGACGTATGGAAGCTGATTACTGACACTCGGAAATGGAACGAATGGTATGGCACAGGCATCAAAAGCATCAATCCGGGATGGCAAAAGGATGCAAAGGTTTATTGGCAATCAGGCGCAATCTCAAGAATTGGAGAAATATGCCCGCTTGAGGAAATCGGCATGGTGGGCGAGAATGGTGTCTGGCTAACATGGAGGGTATCCCAGGTGGGAGACAGGGTTCTATCGATAAGCCTTACGGAGGATCGCCTGACCTGCCTCACGATGGAGAGGGCATTTTCACGCCATCAGGAAATGGATAAGATGCTTGAAAAGCTGCGGGACCTGTTGGAGGTTGAAATGTCGCTTCGCTGGAAATTGGAGCTGTCTGACGGAGGCGATACGGGGAACATTTGCGGTCCTGTCAAGCTGGGAGAAATTCTTATAGCGGTTGCGGGCAACAAGCTTCATGCCGTTGATACCAACGGCAGCCTGAAGTGGACTTACGATGGGGGATGGGGATGCAACCCACTTTCGCCGGTTGCTTTCTGCGACCGTGTCATTTTCAACGATCTGAGCAATAAAGTATGCTGTTTGGATATATTTACAGGAAGCAAGCTGTGGGAAGCCACGCCGGGAGGCCCATTGGACCAGCCGCCGGCGTATGACGGCAAGAGCGTGTATCTTACGAATCGAGACGGCAGGATGTTCGCGTTGAATGGGAAAACCGGCAAGGTGCTCTGGTCAATCGAGAAGAAGAGCAGAATGTCGTCTCCGGTTGTTGTTAATGACAGATTGTTTGCTGTCGGAACCGATTATGGTTCAGGCTTTGTTACGGCTATGAATACCAAGGATGGGAGCACCGTCTGGTCAGTGAACCTCAACCCCATGAGCTTCAGAGTGCCGGTAATTGTTGATGAACTGGTTTATGTGAGCACAAAAACCGGTCTTTGCATTCTGGACGGTCAGACAGGGAAAATCCGCTCGGAGTTCAATTTCTACAAGGGTGACAAATCCGCCCCTGCTGTCACAGGAGGTAAAGCCTATTTCAGGACAGACAACCATGGGGTTTGCTGTGTCGATTCCCTCAGTGGGAATATAATCTGGCAGTATACGGCCCAATCACAGTATAGTGATTCAGCGGGTACCTTTGAAAGACCCGCTGTGGCATCGGGATGTGTCTGCTGTGAACTGGGTGACGCGCATCTTTACTGCATGGGGTCCGAAAGCGGCACACCGCTTTGGAAACAGCCTGTGAAGTGCACGGATGCCTTTGCCATTGATGAAAAAACCGTCTACTATATGAATAACCGCGCTCTCTGCGCGAAGGATATATAACTCGGGGAAGGGGATGCTTATGACCGATCAGAAGCTGCGGCTGTCAAAAGTCGGCAGTACCGGTGGAACCATCGCTCGGGAGGCTGTCCGAAATATTGACAAGCTTGCACAGTAAGGCGACCACGTTTTTCAATCAGATCAAATGATCAAAAATGCAATGATTTACAGGAGGGTGTTATGGGTCTGTTTAATCTTTTCAAGGGTAATGCGAAGGCTGATACAGCGGTTGTTCCGGATATCCCCGGACTGTCGGATATCGGTATTGTCGAAAGCGGCTATTGTCCGATTATGGATGCGGATGGAGAAAGGGTTTTTACCTTGATGGGCGAAGGGACGTTCAGTAATGGCTTTATCAGAATTCATCCATTCAATGATTTGGGTAAATTCAAAGAGATATTGGTTTTTACGAGAGACGAGGATTATCTGATCGCAAACGATTGCCAAATGGCTTTGAGCAGAAACGGCAGCTATCTGGCAATTGGCTCAAAGCTTACAAGCTTACCCGGAAAAGCACGCTACTTTATTTACGGGGGCGTAGTCGACATCCAGGAATCAAAAATAACTCGTTTGAAAGAGGCTGCTACATATTCGCCGGGTATGCATGGAACAGAAAGATTAACCTTTAGCCCGGATTCCAGCATGATTGCTTTATCGGGAAGCGATGACAGAATTACGTTAGCTGATGTGAGTAGTATTGTTGACCCGGAGTCGAAGGCCTATAAAACTGTAAGCACCCTTTCTACGAGTGTATGCAGAAAAAGCCAGGCATTGTGCTGGTCTCCTGATGGCGGGACGATTGCAGACTACAAATTAATCAGTTCGGATAAACAGAGATTTCTTTACTTATGGAGTATTTCACGAAAGAGTGAAGGTGCCGTAACTACCGCATTCGCAAAAGAACTCTTTTTTAAAGCATACGGAGATATACCGATGCTTTCACGTACAGAAGTGGAGATGTGTTTCTCAGGTGATTCGTGCCTTTTGGCTATCGGCGGTGATAAGAATTCCGACACGTTGAAAATAGTGGACATTAAACAACAATGTGTGGCGTTTGAGTCGGAAAGGCTTGGTTCTCCGGTAAAGACTCTCGCGTTTTCTCCGGACGGAAAGACCCTGGTGACTGGAAGCGCAGACGGATGTCTCAGAGCTTGGCGCATAGGCAATGAAAATGGCGGTTTCAGGGTTGAGCTTGTCCAAGCTGTGAAATTACCGGGCGAGATATGCAGGCTGGGCTATTCGGAAAAAGGCTCCGATCTTCTGATGATATACCGACTCGATAAAAAGCACTACAGAGTTTGCAGGTTATCTGGATATCCTGCCAGAAGCCTCACATAGGCTTTATGGTCTAGATTCAGTTATGGGGCAGCAATCCCGCCCAGTATGACCCTGTTATCAGGCAGGGTTTTCAATAAGCCAGTCGATAATTTTTCTTGCAATGCTCAACCTGGAGGGCAGCTCCGGAAGCTTGTCGTAAGGAAACCATTCGGCATGGCTTATTTCTATTCCGTCCACCCTTATTTCACCCGAGTCATAATCGGCAATAAAGCCTATCATCAGGGAGTCGGGGTAGGGCCAGGGCTGGCTTCCGAAGTAACGGATGTTCTTCACCCTTATGCCAACCTCTTCCATGAGTTCTCGCTTCACGCAATCCTCCAGGGTTTCTCCAACCTCGGAAAACCCTGCAATCAGGCTGTGCATATTGCCGGGGAAGCGTGTGGAATGGGCTAATAGTATCTGGTTATCACGGGTAACGGCTGTTATGGGGGCAGGCGATATGCGAGGATAGAAAATATGACCGCACTTCGGACAGAGCTTTGCCCTTTCGTCTTCCTTGTCGCAATTGGCGCTTCCGCATTTTCCGCAGAATCTGCTCGTGAGATCCCAGTTAAGAAGCTGCAAGGCCCTGTTGGCAAGCAGAAACGTTGCCTCATCCATCTGGCCGAACAACGCCCGTAATTCTATCAATTTTAACGGGGAGCTTTCATTCTCGGTGTATTGGGCTTCGCAGCAGTAGCATGGTTCTCCCTTGAAGAGGCCCAAATAGAGCTTTTTATCAGAAAAGTACGCGGCTCCCGAAGAATGAGTTATGAAGGGAATATGGAAGCCGGCGTCATCAGGCTCGACCAGGAGCTTGCTTCCCTTAAATGCAAACCAGTAGCACGCCCCTTCTATAGGGTTAACCGGCACAATTCCCGGCTCGTAGTTCTCATAGATATTTCCGTAATTCATCGACTTGCATCTCTTTTTTCTTTTTTTTGCCCATTATATCCGAATACGGTGAGGTCTGCAAGGCTATGATGAGGGGTGTGAAACACTGTACACATTTATTGAAGCTGAGGAGAAAAGCTTTAGGTGTTTTGATAAAGATTTTATGCTGAAAGAGAGCTCGTGGCGGCTAGATGAATAGAATGAAGAACGAGGGGCATAGAGTCAGAACAAAAACACTGGAATGCTTAAGCGATGGGTTTTGTATAGCATAAAAATTAAGTACGTCAGGGCATAAATGTAGACAAAGCTGCGAATACAGGTATTGCCTCGGCGCTGCTCAATAAGAATATAGGCTCCTGCCGGGGGGAAGAAAATGGTTACCATAATTAAAAACCAGATTTTTGGACTTTGTTTGTTATGGGACATGGGGAAGTCTCCTTTATATAGTCTAAAAAAAGAAATTAATAGAAAATGTTTCCATATGCATTATATCTCTATAGATACAATATGTAAATACAAAAGATGTAATTATTTTAACTTTTCTTTGCTAAGCTTGACCTAAAGGATAAGAGGGTTTCATATGGATGATCTGGCGAAAAGATTGATATACTTTAGGGAGATAAAAGGATACACGACGAATAAACTCGCTGATAAAGCGGGTATTTCTCAAAGCTTTGTACGGGATATCGAGCTTGGAAAGAAAAAGCCTTCGGTTGCTATTCTCTCGCATCTTTGTGATGCTCTGGATATAACGCTCTGTCAATTCTTTGACGATGGAATTAAGAAATCTTTGGTCAGTGACGACCTCTTAAAGCAGATTTTCAGGCTGACACCTGAGCAAAGGGAAAAGCTAGCGGATTTTCTCAAGCTTATTTAATTGCAGCTATTATGCATATGCTTGAAAAGCATTAGATAAGTAGCTGTGCTATGTATCTCCTTTTTACTTTGTCGGATCGTATCCAAGCTTGTTTAGCCGTTCCTGCTCTCTGGCGACATACCAGGAGGGATCGTGCTCCATCATCTCCGGCCGTCCTGCCTCAAATGCGGTTACCATAATTCTTGTATAATGCGTCACGTAGTTATGGAGCAATATATAGTGGTAAACATCAAAGTGCTGCATACCCTGATCACGGGCGGTTCTGAAGCTTACGACAGAATCAACTGCCGAGATATCTGCAATTTCGAGACCGTGTGCAGGCGAATTGCCCAGCAACAGCTGTTCAGAGCCATCCTTCTCAATAAGCATGATCATGCTTCCGCCCCAGCTGTTTTCACCCCAGTAACGCTTTCCTGGCTCATGGGTCAGGATGATGGGTCTGAAATCATTTCTCAAACCCGTAACGTCAAGGGCAGGTTTTGCAGCTGTCTCTTATACACATCT
>JAOABT010000157.1 GCA_026418215.1 Clostridia bacterium
GATACTCTCCGATCAACACCAGCATAAACTTTGACGCAAACACACTCCCCTGAGGCAATGGCAGCGATGAGAGAAACTCGGTATCCTTAGCTAAAAATAGTGTGCTGATGATATAGAAAATACCGAAAATGAGTACAATGACACCCGCTCCGACCGAGGCCATGGTAAGCACCATTTGAGGGGTATAAAGCGACTGGGCCGCCTTATGTACCTGTATGATCAAGAAGGTATAGAGCCCTAAGACCTCAACAAGAGCCAAAAGGATTGCAATTGCAATACCAATGCCCTTCCAAAGTGCCTTTTTGTCATTTCTAAAGGTATATCTCGCGTATGAAATGCCGTAACGAGCATCCAGCTGAAGCTTTAAAAGACTCCAAAACTTACGCATGTGCACCACTTCCTTCTTCAGTCAGGTTCAGGAAGATGCTTTCAAGGGATGCGTTCTGGGATTTGCGCAATTCGTCGAGCGTTCCGGTTGCAATAATTTTACCCTTATTGATAATGCCGATTCGGTTACAAAGCTTCTCAGCCACTTCAAGCACATGGGTTGAGAAGAACACGGTATTTCCGCGTGCACAATGCTCATGCATTTCTTCCTTTAATAAATGCGCCGCTTTGGGATCAAGTCCGGTCAGAGGCTCATCAAGAATCCATAGAGGGGGCTGGTGAAGAAGTGCACCCGTAAGAATCAGCTTTTGCTTCATGCCGTGGGAATAGCTTTTGACAGGCTGACTGACGGCCTGCTTGATTTCAAACATTTCAAGGTATTTGTCAATGCGTCCTTTTCTTTCTGAAACAGGAACATTATAGACATCTGCAATAAAATTCAGGTATTCAATGCCTGTTAATCTGTCGTAAATGTCATGAGTATCCGGCACAAAGCCCATGCTGATCTTGGCCTTGATTGCTTCCTTTTCAATATCATAGCCGTTAATGGTTATCCTGCCCTCATCAATGGGGAGAATGCCGGTTATCATCTTAATAGTCGTGGTTTTACCTGCTCCGTTTGGTCCTAAAAATCCGAATATCTCCCCGTGCTTGACCTCAAGCGAAATGTTGTCCACGGCCTTAATCTTTCCTTTAGAGTAGGTCTTGGACACGTTTTGAATGGAAAGCATACAATCACCCTTTCTCGCTTCCCTGTAAATATTCACCCTTATTATCTTCCCTGTTTAAATTCGTCCAAACTTTTTCTTTTACCTTTGTACAAAACAGAGAATTCTAATAAAAAAGCCCGCTTAATGCGAGCCGTTTACGTCATTTTTATTCTGACGGATAATACTGAAAATAATAGGCACCAGAAGGCTTATACCCCCGGCAATCATCCATTCGTTAGCCTTCAGAGGTATGGTTCCGAAAATGGGAGCCATAAAAGGCAGATAAATGACACTTAGAAGCATCAGGATTGAGCTTAGCACAGCATATACCAGATAGGGATTCGAAAAGAGCTTCAGCTCAAAAAGGCCTCTGGTTTCGGACTTACATTCAAATACATGGATAAGCTGGGACATCACCAGCGTCACCAGGGCTGCCGTACGCGCTGACATAATATTTTTGCTGAAAGTTAAAACTATCATGAAGCTTGCCAGTGTTGAAAGTGCAATCAGGATGCCCCTTGTCATGATTATGGATGACAGCCCGTGAGCGAAAACACTTTCATTGGGTGAGCGCGGGGGCCTTCTCATGGCGTCGGGTTCACCGGGCTCAAGCCCCAGGGCAATAGCCGGAAGCCCATCGGTTGCAAGGTTGACAATCAATATCTGGGCAGGCAAAAGCGGTAGAGGAATGCCCGCCAATGTCGCGAGGAACATGGTCAACACTTCGCCGACGTTACAGGAAAGCAAATACCTGATAAATTTGCGGATATTTGAGTAAATGTTTCGTCCCTCTTCCACAGCTGCGACAATACTTGAGAAGTTATCATCCATCAGGATCATGGCGGCGGATTGACGCGTTACATCCGCCCCCGCCTCACCCCTGGCGTGACCGATATCAGCGTCTTTGACAGCAGGTGCATCGTTGACTCCATCGCCCGTCATGGCTACAATATGACCTCTTTTTCTGAAAGCTCTTACAATTCGTAATTTATGCCTTGGGAAAACACGAGCAAATACCGTGGCCTTATCGCAGGCCTGCTCCAGCTGGCTATCAGTCATCTGGTCCATTTCCTGGCCTGTCAGAACAATATCCCCATCGCGATAGATTCCGATGCTGGAGGCAATGGCTGCGGCAGTCTGCTTATGGTCGCCAGTAATCATGACGGTTTTGATACCCGCTGTCCTACAATTGGCTACGGCTATCGGGGCCGCTTTACGAGGCGGGTCGGACATGCCGGCAAGGCCGACAAACACAAATTCTTCCTCTACTTTATCACTGGATAGCTGGTGAGGGAGTATTGTTCTATAAGCAAAACCCATAACACGCAAGGCTTTGGAGGTCATATCACGGCATTCCTTCAGTATTAGTTCCCTATCGTCAAATGCCATATCGCGCTCTCTATCGGCTATAAGGATACGGTTGCATTTCTCTAAGATAACTTCAGGCGCACCCTTTGCGAATAGCAAATACTCCCCTGATGTGGCCCTGCAAATCACTGACATGAGCTTTCTATCTGAATCGAAGGGTATTTCTCTGACCCTCCGGTAGCTGTAATCAACCGAGTCCTTCTCAATACCAATGTCCAGAGCAGCCCTCACGAGTGCCACCTCCGTGGGGTCCCCTTCTATATCCAAGCCTTTTTCGTCTGAGTCCTTTGCTTTATTGATGCGCGTATTGCTGCACAGAAGTCCGATTTTAAGCAAGAGCTTCAAACCAAAGGTTTTATCGGCATGAACCTCCTTGCCTCGGCAATAGGCTGCCAATTGGCCTTGGGAGTTTCTTTCCATGGTGTAGGGATTCTTGCCCGCATAGGCAGCAACAACTGTCATGCGGTTTTCGGTAAGGGTTCCTGTTTTGTCCGAGCATATGACGGTGGCGCAGCCCAGAGTCTCGACAGCAGGCAGCCTTCGGATAAGCGCATTTCTCTGAACCATACGCCGTACACCAATTGCCAAAGCAATGGTCACTACAGCAGGCAAGCCTTCCGGCACAGCCGCAACAGCCAGGCTGATACCGCTTAAGAGCTGTCTCTTATACACATCT
>JAOABT010000175.1 GCA_026418215.1 Clostridia bacterium
AGATGTGTATAAGAGACAGCAAATGACGGTCATGTATCCCATTAAACGAAAAGAAGAGTCCGGGACCTTTTCGGCAACTGCTCAGGCCTCTTACACTGGCTATCAGCCCAGCAGCGCTCAAACTAAATTCTAAAATGCACTGAAAAAGCAATCCTTCTGGACATTTTCCCCTCGTTGTTGGATACTTAAGGAAACAGAGCTTCTGCAAGTCTCGGCAAGGGGGGGATTTTTCATGCCATCATCCAACGCACATCCTGTTATAGAAGAAATAAAGGAGTCGCTAGAGGGCCTGTCAAAGCAAACAGGCCTAAAGACAGAGACGATAAGGGAGTTGTCATCGAAAAGCTTTAACCGTCTCGAAGATAAGTCTATCGATTTTGTCATAGGTCTCTGTCAAAGGCTCCTGGAGGAGCGTCAGTGGGAATTGGGCGTTATTGCTTATGATTGGGCCTTTAGGGTTAAAAAGCAGTATTGTGAGGCTACCTTTGAAGTTTTTGAAGACTGGCTTGAACAGTATGTGAGCGGCTGGGGAGACTGTGACGATTTTTGCACCCATGCCTTTGGCGAGCTGCTCACCCAATATCCCTATTTCTTTCAGCGGGTTGCGAAATGGACAGAGCATCCTGATTTCTGGGTGAGACGCGCAGCCGCGGTAATTCTGATCTATCCCATCAAAAAAGGCCGTTTACAGGACCTGAATCCTTATCTTATAGCCAACCTTCTCATGGAGGATGACCATGATCTTGTCCTCAAGGGTTATGGCTGGATGTTAAAGGTGCTGTCCTGCTACCAGCCAGATGATGTGCGTGAGTATCTTGAGCAGAACCACGCCAGAATGCCGCGCGTAGCCTTTCGGTACGCTATTGAAAAATATCCCGCAGAGGTCAGGCAGGCTTTGATGGCTCTATAAGGGTGTGATTATAAACTGATGCGCTAAGGTTTGCTTGAGAAACGATAATTAGATGCTATTACCGCTAGAAACAGGAATTTGCCAACAACAGTTAAAATTCGAAATTCAATATGCGTTAATGTTTTGGCTAGATCGTCAACTCTAACATTAAACCATCCTTGAGAAGAATAACGAGCTCAGGGAATTATACGCCTTACTGAGAACGATATTTGACAATATACCAAATATCCTCATGGTCAAGGATATCAACAGAAATCTTGTACATATCAACAAATTTGCACAGCATTTTTTGCACACGGGCAGTGAAGTGGTAACCGGCCCGAATTCACAGACTTCCAAAATGAGGATGGTTCAGATGCCTTAACTAAGGGTAATTAGTAATATGCCTTTTGCAAAGGAAGGATGAGAAGTGTGAAAATCCGGTCCAAGATACTTCTGATTATTGGTATAACGGTTACTGCCATCGTTTTGCTCAATGGTGTGACTTTAAGATGCCTTGTTGCCAATTACATAGAAAAGGAAGAACTCAGCGCCATACACCAGAACTACGACAGGGCGCTTTCCATGATCCACCGCGAGGAAGAGACTCTGTCCAGCAGCGTGCTCGACTGGGCGGAGTGGGATGATACCTATAAATACATGATTGACCGGAACAGCGCTTATAGCAGCGTCAATCTCCAGGAGGGCACGCTTGATACGCTTAAGCTGAATGTGCTGTCCTATTTTGACGCCCAGGGCAACGTCATTGTTTTAAAAACAAAGAATCTTAACGGCATAACCGAAAACGAGCTTGAAAAAGAAATGATTTCAAAGCTCAATATCAAAACCAACTTTAAGACCATGACTGAAAAAGAGGAGCCATGCACCGGCATTCTCATGATTTCCGGAAAGCCGTTCTTATTCTCATTAGCACCTATCACAACCTCGGACGGCACCGCACCGGCCAATGGGATACTGATTATGGGCCGCGTTCTTGGTGATACATTCACAAAATATATGCAGGATGTGCTCCAGATCAAGATCAAACTGACGCCCTCGACCTCCGAGGTCTACACTATGCTCAAAGCCAATTACAAGCTCAATACCCATGGCGACAGAAGCTTCTGGATTTATCAGCAGCCTAACAGAACCATCATCTATTCAACGACAGCCGATATTTTGGGTAATTATTCCTTTTATGTTGTTTATGAGATGAACCGTCAGCTTTACCGGAACGGCATAGCGGCTATAGATTATTTTGCTGCCTACTTCTGTTTTGCGTTGATTGTGGTCATGTTTATATGCCTTATTGGCATTGAAAGAATAGTCACGGCGCCAGTTAAAAAGCTCCATACCTTCATGCGCACTGTGGGTGCCAGGAAGGATACCAAGGCGCGGATCACCCTTCGTGGCAGTGATGAGATTGCAGACCTTGCCGTTATTACCAACGAGGTGCTTGAAGAGCTGGACAGCTCCTATTCGGAGATGAAAATCCGGGAGGAACGCTTCAAGCTCATCATGGAAGCCACCAATGACGGCTATTTTGACTTTAATCTCGCGCGTCATGAGCTCTATATCAGCCCCATGTGGCTCAGCAGCCTGGGCTACAAGTCAGATGAAAGATTCCAGGGCTTGGATCAGTATGTAGAAACCCTGCATCCCGACGATAGGGAGGGCTGCAAACAGCTTATGAAGCAGTGCCTAAAAGGCCACACCGAAAGGTTCAGGATTGAATACCGTACCAGAAAAAAATCGGGTGAATGGCTTTGGATTCTTGTCAGGGGCAAGATTGTGGAGTTTGATGCCTCCCATAAGCCTGTCCGAGTCATCGGAACTCTG
>JAOABT010000060.1 GCA_026418215.1 Clostridia bacterium
GATGTTGATACGGCAGTTTTTCCACTGAGCGGTTGTTGCAGCCGAGGCAATGGTAATACCTCTTTCCTGCTCCTGCTCCATCCAGTCCATGGTGGCAGCGCCTTCATGAACTTCACCGATCTTATGCGTACGACCGGTATAGAACAAGATTCTTTCAGTGGTGGTTGTTTTACCTGCGTCGATGTGTGCCATAATACCGATGTTTCTTGTGTTTTCCAGGCTGAATTCTCTGGGCATCGATACCCTCCTCTCGATGTAGTAGTGCAATGTTTGCTACGTTTAATATTACCACCTGTAGTGTGCAAATGCCTTATTGGCTTCTGCCATCTTGTGGGTGTCGTCCTTCTTCTTGACGGCGCCACCAAGATTGTTGGTTGCATCCAGGATTTCTCCGGCAAGTCTTTCTCTCATGGTGCGTTCGCTTCTCTTTCTGGCATAGCCTGTGAGCCAGCGAAGTCCAAGAGCCTGCCTTCTTTCAGGTCTGACTTCCATAGGAACCTGATAGGTTGCACCACCCACTCTTCTGGCCTTAACCTCGAGTACGGGCATAATGTTGTTCATAGCGAGCTCGAAAACCTCAAGGGGATTCTTTCCGGTCTTCTCCTTGATGAGATCGAATGCATCATAACAAATTTTTTGTGCAACACCCTTTTTGCCGTCCTGCATAATGCTGTTGATAAGTCTGGAAACAGTCTTATCGTTGTAGATAGGATCGGCGAGTACATCTCTCTTCGGTACATGTCCTCTTCTTGGCACTATTCTTCCCTCCTTTGCATGATAACTACGGGCTTAGTTTTGCCCGGTATCACAGGTACTCGACCCAGCATGTGCGGTCATGCGATTAGCATGATGAAGCACACCTATTTTTCGGGTTCGTCAGCGCTAAACGTTACAATCTATATGATAACAACGTTTCGCACGTCGATTCGTCCTGTATTGATAGTGCTGTTTTTCGAAGAAACGCTTAAGCTTAAAACTTATTTCTTCTTACCGCGCTTTGCGCCATACTTGGAACGGCCCTGCTTACGGTTGTTAACACCTGCGGTGTCGAGCGTACCACGGATAATGTGATATCTTACACCAGGAAGGTCCTTAACACGACCGCCTCTGATAAGAACAACACTGTGCTCCTGCAGATTGTGGCCGATACCGGGAATGTAAGCAGTGACTTCAACGCCGTTTGTCAAACGAACTCTCGCGACCTTACGAAGAGCGGAGTTAGGCTTTTTAGGAGTTGTTGTCTTAACAACTGTGCATACGCCTCTCTTCTGGGGGGAGCTCAAGTCGATGGGCTTCTTCTTCAGCGTGTTCATCGCTGTCTGAAGCGCAGGAGCAGTAGACTTGTAAAGAACCTTTTCTCTGCTCTTTCTGACCAACTGGTTAAAGGTTGGCATCCTTTCATTCACCTCCTTGATAGAATGATTATATCGTTAACGTAAAATACGTTAATCGCAAGCTTTAAGGATTCCCACCACGGCGGCACCGACATCGATACCCGCGGCTTTTCCTAATTGCTTCATGGATTCAGTGGTAACAACACTGATCCTCTTTGCCTCACAAAAAGCCTTAAGCTGTCCGACAACCCTTTGATCTGCATCATAGGCGATGAATACGGCTTCAAGCTTATCTTGTTCTGCTGCCTTCCGGGTCTGCTTGATGCCGACGACCTTCTCTTTTCTTTTCAGCAAATCCAACACTTTTATTCCTCCAAGGCTTGTGATATGCTCAAGAAAACGCAACAACACAAAACATGCAAACAAAAACACGTTCGCACGCTAAATCATTGTATCATCGCCTATTTGCGGTTGTCAAGCCGACTTTTGTTAAAATAGCAACGAAAAAATCGAAAAAAACGATTGCTCTTGTCCTCAAGTATGAGGTGTTCATGGGTGATCTCATGCTGAGTGGTTAACCATCATAAGGCCTCTTCAGGGATATAGGCAAAACGATGAATTACAAGCTAGGTTCGCCCCGTACACTTGTGACAGGTAAAATAGAGCATTCTTAACTTATTATGCACCTCTGGATCATTCATCTGCAAAAGCCCAAAAAAAGCAAAGGCTCACCTTGCGGTGAGCTATGCTTTGAATCATGCGGCTTTGAGCTATCAAAACCATTATTTCTATTTTGGATTAGCCGTCATGGGTCCAGCTTCTTATTTTTTCGCCTTCGAATGGCCAAGCCAGAAGCTGATAAGGCAAACCCAGCTGTCAGGAAGATTTCCAGCGGCAATCCTCCGGTCTTTGGAAGCTTCGGCGCTGCCTGCGGGATGGGTTCGTCCAGAATGACCTCTTCTGTCACTTCTTCGGGCGCGCTCTGTATGCTGGGCGTTGCGGAGGGTGTATCAGGGACACTGGGCTGGGTTGGGGCAGGCGTAGCAGAGTCCGGCGGGCTTGAGGAAGGCGGCGTTGAGTATTCAGGCGGCGTTGAAGAGGACGGTGGATTCGATGACTCCGTTGGCGGAGTAGATGTTGGCGGATTCGATGACTCCGTTGGCGGAGTAGATGTGGTTGGTGTCGGATCAGGGGATTTGACATTTGTCACTGTCACGACGATGGTTTCATCATCGCCAAGGTAAATGGAATCAGCCGAAATAATACTCGTCCCCGTACTGGTTGAGCCAAGCACTGAAAGTCCGTCTGACAGCGTATAGCGCATCGATTTAAACGTATAGCCCGAAGGCAGATTTATTTCTTCCATAGAATAATAGCCTGCAGGCAGAGAAAGGCTTCCCGGTGTCAATACGCTAAAGGCCACCGTGGCTGTTTGTGGTGTCGGACTTGTGGGAGCCATGATATAAAGGATTGGCAGTGTCGTTTCGGGCACTTTTTTGGTAATTTGTAGCGTAAAGGTCTGAGCGCTGTCCGAAGCAGTCGGGCTTGACTGACTTTCGATGACCTTTTCAACACGAATTGTGCCTGTGGGCGGGTCCGGCATACGGTTTACTACAGTGATAACGACCGTCTTGCCTTCACCGACGAAGATGCTGCTGCCTGATGTGATGGCAACGGGATCTCCTGTTTCGCCTTGAACTGTCATGCGCTTAAGAGTGAAGCCATGGGGCAGATTGGCCTCGTCAAAGCAATAATAACCTTCAGGCACCATGGTGCTGACAGGCGCTGCTGCGTGAATGCTTACAGGGCCAATAAACTCACCCGGGTTAGCTGTGCTCGTTTGGGCTGTTATGTCAGGAAGCGGCGGGTTCCCATGATAGACATTAACGGTAAAGCTTCGGGTCATATCGTAATCTGATGGTGCGGTTTGCCCCTCAAGAACTTTCACGAAGCGGAGAGTACCACCTGACGGTGTCGGGCCATCCTTCTTGTTGGTGAAGGTTACAACAGTAGTCTTTCCGGGAAGCACTGAAATAGCCTGATCGGTGGTCATCTTCGACGGCAATCCCTGAGTGTCAGCCATTCTGACGCTTGCGCTCTCGAAGGAATAGCCTTCGGGTATGCCTGTTTCATCTACATAATATTCCCCGGGTGGTAAAATTGTAGAACCCGGAGAGGCAGCGCTGAACGGTATGGGAGAGGATCTTAGATAGTACCTGTCACCGTCTTTTACAAAAACCTGTGCTGTAAATTCCTGCGTGACATCGCTCGTGGTTGGTGAGGTAGCGCTATCTATTACTTTTTCAAATTGGATAGTTCCCGACGGGGTAGGCGTCGTAATGCCCTTGGCCTTGTTGACAATGGTAACAACAGCGTGATCATTGGGCAGCAACGTAAAAACTGAGGGTGCGGTGGAGCCACCGACTGTTACAGTTTTACTGTCAAACTCATACTCAGAAGGAATAGCGGTTTCGACTACGCTGTAGGAACCGGGGGAAACGGTTACAAAAGCAGGGGTCGTTTGGCTGAAGGGAACGCTCGTGACAATAACATCATCTTTTAAAATATTTGCATAGAAGCAGCCGGAGTCGCTTTTATTTCCCGTAAAATCCTTCCTTATTTCAATGGTGGCTGGGGACACAGCAGGCGGAGTGATGATGGAATAGACGAAAATAACGTGGCTGATTTGATGAAAATTGATGCCTATCGCTTCTATCTTATTGATAACTGAGAACAGTCCTTTATCATAGGTTTCGCCCGAATAGGAATAAGTATAGGCGCCATCCGAGGCCTTGACAATGACTTCCGAAACTGAAATACCGGCTGCTTCCCAGTCAAAGCCGTAATCGGTTGCGTTCGTGATCGTGATGGAGCCCGCTGTTTGACCGCCTTCTGTCAGAATGGAGTAGATAATATTCTCCGGTACGCCCTCAATTTTTAGAGAGCCTGGCGGCTGCGATGGGTTTCCCTCTACATATGCCGGCACCTTGTTTTGAATCGTTTTGAGCGCGGCAGGGATAGGTGGCGGAGGTTCCTTAATATTGCCTTTCGAGCCTCCTCCACCCTGATCGGCATAAGAAATACTGGGAGAAAATCCGCTGCACAAAACAAGCGCCATGGTTAAGAGCAGCGCAAGTGATATTCTCCCTAAAGACATTCTGTATCCTGTGGTCATACTTCCCCTCCTAATGAGTGATCTATATGAAAATGTTATAGGGAAGCCGTCACAAATATGTCATAGGGTATTGCCAATGAATGTAAAAAAAGAAGGAAGGCCTTGAGGTCAAGCCCTTCCCTCCTCTTACTATTGCTAAAATATCACTGGGAATCAGTCATCCTGTTTCTTTTCCTTACGTCTTATGATCAAACCCGAGGTTGACAGTGCAACACCGGCTGTAAGGATAATCTCCAGCGGCAGTCCGCCGGTTTTGGGAAGCACTGGCTTATCCTGAGGTACAGGCTCATCCAGAACAACCTCTTCTTCGGTCGTCACGCTGGCCGGTGTGACCGTGATAGCTGTTTCAGTCACAGGATTGCCTTCAGGAATAGGCTCATCCTTGATCACTTCAGCCGGGACGAAGCGTGCAATAACACTCTTGTCTCCAGCCATGATGATTTCGTTATTCTTAACTTCATTACCGTTAGGACCATACCAGCCGTCAAACTTCCATCCGTCGGCAGGTGCGATGTTATTGAAGACAGAAATGGTTCCCAGCGAACGGCTGTAGGTTCCGGTTCCAGGAAGCACGCTGCCTTGACCTTCAATGCCTACTGTCAGCTTCACATAGGTTTCTGATGTGCTTGTGCTGGTATTCTCGGTAGGCGGCGTATACGGGATATAAACCCTGTCTCTTATACACATCTGA
>JAOABT010000255.1 GCA_026418215.1 Clostridia bacterium
AAACAAAGAACTTATAAAAGAAATTAACAAGCTTGCTTCCAAGCCGGACCCTAAAACCGGTAGGCTTGCAGAACAGACCATCAATGCAACCATCGGCAATGAACCCTACCTTGTAACCTTTTCGCCAATACAAGAAACCAACTGGTACATGGTCATCACTGTTCCCTTCTCCTATCTAAACAGTGATTCAAATGCCATAGGCGGAAGCATCCTAATCATCGGACTTCTATGCTTCGTCCTCACCATTGGTCTTTCTTTCGCCATCGCAAGAAGTATTTCTGTTCCCTCAAAGAAGCTTGTAAGCCTCATGAAGGAAGCCAAGAACGGCAATCTCCGAGTCGCCGAAAAGGATGATGCAAAGGATGAAATCGGAGAGGTTGTCACAAACTTTAATGAAATGATTCAGCAGATAGCACTTCTTATCTCTCAGGTCAGCCATGCGGCTCAGGATGTGGTAAAGAGTGCGGAATACATTGAGGCTTCAGCGGGTAAAACCCACGAGGTCTCCGAAAGCATGGCGACTGCCCTGCAGGAGGTTGCCAAGGGCACATCCGCCCAAGCGGGTGATATCTCCAAGGGTCTGTCTTACATGATTGGATTGTCAAATGGCATTAATAGGGTTGAAGAGGATATGCGGTCCGCTTCGTCGCTGGTCAGCAATACAAAGCAAATCAGCAGTGGTGGCTTTGATGCCATCAAATCACTCAATGACCGCGCCATGGAGACCAATGTGGTTTCAGATCGTATCATTAAGCTCATCATGGAGCTCAATCAGGATATGAATAAGATTGAGGGCATGATCAAGGCCATCTTTGCCGTAGCAGAGCAAACAAACCTCCTGGCGCTCAACGCAGCTATTGAGGCAGCAAGAGCCGGTGAAGCGGGCAAAGGCTTTGCAGTGGTTGCAGATGAAGTCAAAAAGCTTGCTGAGCAATCCCGCAATGCGTCAATCATGATCAACAACATCATTACGGGCGTACACCAGAAGAGTGAGCTTGCAGCAAAAGCAGCTTCCGAGGCCAGTAATATTATTGATTACCAGATGCAGGCTGTTACCCAGACCGACAATGCCTTCAGGACCATATTCAGCTCCATGGAGGAGGTCATTAGGAGTATCCAGAATGTGGGGCAGTCTGTAGATGACATTATGTCTTCTAAAGGGAAAACCGTTGAAACGTTTGAAAATATCTCATCTGTAGCTCAACAGTCGGCTGCAACCACAGAGCAGGTCTCTGCAAGTACGGTCGAGCAAATCCAACAGGCCCGAAATATGGCCCTGTACGCCAAGGATCTTAAACAAATGGCGTATCAGCTTAACAACGCTATTTCCTCCTTTAAAATCTAACTGTAGGATTTTTATATAAGTTTGCCTGCCCTCTCCCAGGGCAGGCCTTTTTCTTTTTATTTCCGGGCAAACAAAAAGAGAGGCGTTACCTCTCTTTTTATCGTAGTGAGAAACCTTGCTAGCCGGCCTTGATGGGTGTAAACAAGTAGTCGCCAATGGTGTAGTCCTGATGTAGCCTAAGCTGTGAACAATCAAGTTCCTTTGTGCTGTTGCTTTTTAAAGACCGTACATTCTGGACTGCCTCGAAGTATGAATTCTGCCTGCATGCCTTCTGTGCCATGACTTCGACGATCAGAACATCCAGGGCCTGACTAAGCTGCAAAAGTCTATCGCTGCCCAGCCCTTCTGTTTGGATCATCTTGTTCAGCTGTCTCTTCATCCTGCTTATTTGTCTATCCAGCATACTTACCGCCCCTAAACCAGCCAAGTTTTCGTCTGCCCTGATGTTACGCTTTGCGCAACAGCTAAAAGTGAACTTGGATGACATCTTTATGATAACGCCATATGTCATTTTTACCTATGGAATAATCGGGAGAAATACCCCGAAAAATGTCGGGTCAATTTCTAATCTTTTTTCTGTTTCCAGGTATAGCATAGGGTAAAAAGGTTCATACTTGACAAGTGATTGGATCAATTGATATATTTATTCAGTCAAGTGTTGCTCATATCTGAGATATTTCCCGCTAAAGAATTAAAACATCAGATTTGAATAATATGGTACTGTTTATCTTTTTAAAAAGCCTTCCATCATTCAAGTTCATGGATATATTTGAGTGATTTCCTTTTTTCCCATGCTAATTTGTTAAATAGTTTATTTTCAAGGCGGTGTATTATGAAAGACAGGTCTATTCTTGAGGGAAAATCGCTGGAGGATCTTAGGTATATAGCGAAAATGCTCGGACTTAAAAACCTCTCAAAGCTTAAAAAATCTGACCTCATTGACCTCATCGAAAAATCCGGCAACGGATCAGAAATAGTTTCAGGAAAAGAAGAGATAAAGCCATTTCAGCCCTCTCATCAATCACAAGAAAATGCTCCCCAAGCAGAAACTGAAAAAGCTATAGATAAAAAGCCAGAGGAAACCTCGGAGGCTGTAATAGCCAATGACAGAAAAAGACGCGGCAGACAAAAAGCCCATGTTCAAACACCTGAACCTACCCTAACTTCACCAGAAGCAACTGAAGAAAAGAAACAGGAAGAAATTGCTGTTAAGGAAGCCCATACTGAAAATAAGCCCTTAGAAAGCGTTGAGTATTCTGAAGGAGCAAGGGCGCAAGAAAATAGAAGTACAGAGAAAAAGGCTTTAAAGGTAGAAAAGAAGGAAGAGCAACCGCTCCGTCACGGCCGAGGACGTCCTAGGAAGAAAATAGAGACTAAAGCCGAAGAGGATCAAATAAAGACAGCAACGGTTGTTTCAGCACCGGAAGATCAACTTAAGGTAGAAGAGGATAGCGCACCGCGACTTACTGAAGCTTTAATAAATGAACCGGAGCAAATTGAAAGCAGCCCTGACAGTGCAGTCGAAAGAAAACCGGAAGCAGGTGAGGCACCCGAGGTTATTCTCGATGCTGTACCCGAAGAAATCATCCGTGAAGACGACAAAGAAAGGGACGAGGCTCAGGGTGATGATAACCGCGACAACCGCAGTGTAAGGTTTGCCCGTAACAAGGATCTATCACGTCTTGAGAGCGATAATCCCGTAACAGGCATTTTGGAGGTTTTACCCGACGGCTACGGCTTTTTACGCGGGCACAATTACCTCTCCGGCCCCAGGGATATTTATGTTTCCCCTTCCCAAATCAGACGCTTCAATCTCAAAACCGGTGATAAAATTGTTGGCAAGGGCCGTATTCAAAAGGAAGGCGAGAAGTTCCAGGCGCTTTTATATGTGACAACCGTCAATGGTGATTATCCTGATGTCGCCCAGCGCAGACGCCCCTTTGAAACGCTTACGCCCATTTACCCGGACGAAAGAATTACGCTTGAATTAGAGCCAAAGGAGCTCTCCACCAGATTAATTGATCTTATCGCCCCTATTGGTAAGGGACAGCGCGGTCTGATTGTGTCACCGCCGAAGGCTGGTAAAACCATTCTTCTTAAGAAGATTGCCAATGCCATAACGGCAAAGCATCCTGAAATGGAAGTAATCGTGCTCCTCATTGACGAGCGTCCTGAAGAGGTTACCGATATGCAGCGCTCCATCAAGGGTGATGTTATCTACTCGACCTTTGATGAGGTTCCCGATCATCATATCAAAGTTGCTGAAATGGTTCTCGATAGGGCACAGCGCCTTGTTGAGCACAAGAAAGATGTTGTCATCCTTCTGGATAGCATCACGCGTCTTGCAAGAGCCTATAACCTCACAATCCCGCCAACAGGGCGAACCCTGTCGGGAGGTCTCGATCCGGGAGCGCTCCATAAACCCAAGCGATTCTTTGGTGCTGCCAGAAATATTGAGAATGGCGGAAGTCTTACCATTATTGCAACGGCTCTTATCGATACCGGCAGCCGCATGGACGACGTTATTTATGAAGAATTCAAGGGCACCGGCAACATGGAGCTTCATCTGGATAGAAAGCTTTCTGAAAAGCGTATCTTCCCGGCTATTGATATCAACCGCTCGGGCACAAGAAGAGAGGAGCTCTTGCTTTCTCAGCGTGAGCTGGAGGGCATCTGGGCTATCCGTAAGGCTATGAGCAATGCCGGCACGGCTGATGTCGCTGAAATGATTGTTAACAGGCTTAATAACACCAAAACAAATGATGAATTCGTCAATGGCATCAATACGGCTTTTATGGCACGTGATAAAAGCAGCTACGATACCATTTATAAATAACGGCAGACAAAAAGCTAGAGAAAGCAGTTATTTGTAAACAGAATGAAGAAGCGCAGAAACAAGAAAAATGATTAAGTGGCCAAAAATCAAAAGCTGGGCCCAAAAAGAGTAAGCCAGAGCAGTAGCCTTGTTGAAAACCAGTGATATAGAAATCCGAAGAAACTAGAGCAATCGAATTTTTGGGTTTTATTTTAGTAATAGACTTTGTGAAGCCAAGCTTTAGTTCTCCACCTACTTGCAATACATGCCCCATTGTGATACAATACCTATCGGCGCTTTTTTTAAGTTGCATATGAAGTAAGGAAGTTTCTATAAAAGAAACATTGCCATTTGAAACGAGGTGAAAACCATGCAGGAAGGTATCCATCCAAAGTACGGAAAGGCCGTTGTGAGATGCGCATGCGGTGAGACCTTTGAAACAGGTTCCACAAAGCAGGATTTACACGTAGAAATTTGTTCCCAGTGCCATCCGTTCTTTACAGGAAAGCAAAAGCTTGTTGATGCAGGCGGACGCGTTGATAAGTTTAAGAAAAAGTACGGCATCAAATAAGAACCGGGGTATTCCCGGTTTTTTTTTTCGTTTCATCATATACTAGGAGGATGAAGGAGTAGTTATTATGATGAGGCTCACGAAGACGTCGCTAAAACCCTACCTGGTTATTGCGCTGGGCTGTTTTATCATGACTGTTTCCATGAACCTTTTTTTAATTCCATTTAAGCTTGCACCCGGCGGGGTTTCCGGCTTGTCCACCGTCATTTACTATGTGATTCATGGTGCCATTCCCGTTGGCATGCTGATGCTCTTCTTCAATGTACCTCTCTTTTTGACAGGTTATAAAAGCCGCGGGCGGCAGTTCGTCATTCGATCTCTTTTTGGAGCTGTGCTGTTGTCACTCTTGATTGATGCAACATCGCCTTTTTTCAATTGGCTCATTAATGAATACTTTATCAAGTTTGATAAATCCATGGCGACACCGGACCTTCTGTTGAACGCCATTGTGGGTGGACTTATCATGGGAATCGGCTTAGGGATGGTTCTAAAAGAGGATGCCACCACCGGAGGAACAGACCTGGCCGCCGCTATTCTTAAGAAATTGTCCCCGAAATTTTCGATGGGGCAGTACCTGCTTTTTCTGGACGGAAGTGTCATTGTCTTTGCAACCCTTGCTTTTAGAAGCGTAAAGCTGGGGCTTTATGCGGCGCTTAGCCTGTACATCGGCTCGAAGACCATTGATGCCTTCTTGGAAGGGATGAACTTCGCCAAAAGTCTCATGATTATTTCAGAGCAATCGGAGCAAATTGCTCACAGACTGCTGCACGATGTGGACCGAGGTGTCACGGGGCTGAAGGGCATTGGCATGTATAGCAGGCAGGATAAAACGGTACTCCTTTGCGTCGTTAAGCGTGAAGAAATCACGATTGTCAAAGATATCGTAAAAGATTGTGACCCTAACGCCTTTGTCCTTCTAAGTGATGTCAGGGAAGTACTCGGTGAGGGCTTTATGCCCTTGCATCCCAAACCTTGATGAGGTACATTAATTGATGTCTTTAATTTACTCAGAAATGCAAATGCTATATACTTAATAGCGAAAAATCAACATAAACCATTTTTATAAAGGAGAATCAACATGGATCAAAAGGCTAAAGTAGCGCTTCAAAAAACCGCTACCGAAGTAAGAAAGGGTATTATCAATGCAGTGGCATCTGCCAGCAGCGGCCATCCCGGGGGATCACTCTCTGTTGCCGATATTATGACCTATCTTTACTTCAAGGAAATGAACGTAGACCCCAAGAATCCCAAAAATCCTGACAGAGATCGCTTTGTTCTTTCAAAGGGTCATTGTTCTCCGGCGCTCTATGCTGCACTGGCACACAAGGGCTTTTTCCCTGTTGAGGATCTCTTAACCTTCCGTCAGGTAGGCAGCTATCTGGAAGGTCACCCGAACATGGATAAGGTTCCAGGTGTGGATATGTCTACAGGCTCGCTAGGCCAAGGCATTTCTGCCGCTGTTGGCATGGCGCTTGCCGGCAAGCTCGACAAAAAGACATATCGCGTCTATTCGGTCCTTGGCGACGGAGAATTAGAAGAAGGCCAGGTGTGGGAGGCCGCAATGGCAGCCGCTCATTATAAGCTCGATAATCTAACCGCTTTTGTTGACTACAATGGCCTGCAAATTGACGGAAAAATCTCAGACGTTATGAATCCCGAGCCTATCGCAGACAAGTTCAAGGCCTTCGGCTGGGACGTCGTCGCTATTAATGCCCATGATTTTGATGAAATAGAAAAGGCAGTCAACCAGGCCAAATTGAATAAAGGAAAGCCTACAATGATTGTTGCGCACTCGGTTAAGGGAAAGGGCGTTTCCTATATGGAAAACCAGGCCTCCTGGCATGGCAGCGCTCCTAAAAAGGAACAGGCTGATCAAGCCCTTGCAGAGCTGGACCAGTACCTTGAGAGTCTTTGATCAAGCCTTTAAGCAACGACCAGACCTTTGAATGTGTGAATTTAATTATCATGGAGGGACATGCCATGTCAGAAAAAATTGCTACACGTGTGGCCTATGGAACAGCTTTGGCTGAGATTGGCCACAATGAAAATATTGTTGTGCTGGATGCCGACTTATCGAAGTCCACCAGAACGGATTTATTCCAAAAAAAGTATCCTGAACGTCATATCAACATGGGTATTGCCGAAAGCAATATGATGTCTGTCGCAGCGGGCCTTGCAAGCTGCGGCAAGGTGGTGTTTGCCAGTACTTTCGCCATGTTTGCATCGGGCCGCGCCTTCGATCAGGTGCGAAACTCCATCTGCTACCCCCATCTCAACGTAAAAATCGGCGCCACACACGCCGGCATTACAGTGGGCGAGGATGGTGCTTCCCATCAGGCTATTGAGGACATCGCACTCATGCGGTCTATTCCTCAGATGACAGTGATTTCTCCGGCCGACGCCACCTCTGCCGCTGCGTTAGTCAAGCAGGCGGCCGAGCTTGATGGCCCTGTTTACTTGAGACTTGGACGTTTGGATGTCCCTGTGGTTTATTCCGCAGACACAGCGTTCGAGATAGGGAAAGGCCTAACCGTTAAGGATGGCAAGGATGTAACGCTTATCGCCACGGGTTTAATGCTTGAGCAGGCAATGAAAGCGGCAGAGCTTTTGGAAGGTGAAAAAATCTCGGTGAGAATTATTGATATCCATACCATTAAGCCTATTGATCAGGAGCTTATCATAAAGGCTGCCAAGGAAACCGGAGCCATCGTGACCTGCGAGGAGCATAACATTGTTGGCGGCTTGGGAAGCGCGGTTGCTGAGGTTGTCGTCAAGAAATGCCCTGTTCCGATGGAGATGGTAGGTATTGAGGATAAGTTCGGAAAGTCAGGTAAACCTGCTGATCTTCTGGCTAAATACGGGCTCACGGCTGAAAACATTGCAGCCAAGGCAAAAGAAGTACTGATACGTAAATAATATAGCTCTTTATTGCCCCTTCGTAGAAGTCTGCACACAGGCGGGTGGGATATCTCAATAGTAATCAGTTTTTCTTGATTGGATCAGATGAGCGTCATAGAAGACAAAAAGAATATCAACTCTCGAAAAGCAGTAAAATTATTAGAATTTGAATGAAAAGATAATGGGAAATCCCTCATGAGCCACCTGTTATAGGGCTTATGAGGGATTTGGTTGTTGTATGGAAATATAATGTATAAAGCCATTAGATGACCATGGACCTAAAAATGAATAGCCATGTTTTCATTTTACTGGTTTTATGATTTATTCCTCCGAATACTCCTTAACCAGTCGCGCTCTTAAGTAGCCTCGGTCAGTTTCAATGCCCTCCACAAAGAAGCCGCGGCTGTAGTAGAAGCGCATCAGCGCGCCATGCTTGGAGGCCGTATGAAGCGTCACCTTCTGGACACCCTTTTCCTTTAAGAATTTGTCAACCACGCTGATGAGCGCCTTGCCGATACCAATGTTCCTGTTGTTGCTGTCAACGGCAAAGCGGCTTAGATAGGCTTCCTTATTATGTATATCCAGTCTTACCGTACCGACGATGGTGTCGTCGATGACAGCGATATAAACGGCCTTTGACAATATTTCGCTGCGAATGTCATCAACCGTTTCAGTCAAAGCTTCTAGCTTCTTGAGACCGGTGATGGCTGCGTATTCCTTAAACGCGGTCTGAAGGATCTTAAAGACGGCAGGCGCGTCTTTTTCCTCGGCGCGCCTGATAATGAACGAATAAAGCATGTTCTCACCCCAAAAGCTTCACAAGTACTGCCTTTTGTGCATGGAGCCTGTTTTCAGCCTCATCAAAGACAACAGATTGAGGCCCGTCGATGATATCGGCCGTCACTTCATAGCCTCTGTAAGCCGGCAGACAGTGCATAAAGATGGCATCGCTCTTTGCTTCAGCCATAAGTTCGGCATTAACCTGATAAGGCATGAAGATACTGATGCGCTGCTCTTTTTCGGCTTCCATACCCATGCTCACCCAGGTGTCGGTATAAACCACATCAGCGTCCTTAATAGCTTCATGGGGATCATTGGTTGTAACGACAGCTGCACCGCTTTCCTTCGCTGCTTCTTGAGCCAGCTTAACGGACTCAGTATCGCATTCATATCCCTTAGGGGTTGCTACAGAGATGTTCATGCCTACCTTGGCACAGCCGATGAGCAAGGAATTTGCCACATTGTTGCCATCGCCTATGTATGCCATCTTTAGGCCTGCAAGCTTGCCTTTGTATTCCTTAACGGTCTGAAGATCAGCAAGGATCTGACAGGGGTGCTGGCTGTCGGTAAGGCCGTTAATGACCGGGATCGTACCGCAGTCTGCGAGATCAACCACATCGCTGTGCTTAAAGGTGCGTATCATAATGCCGTCTATATAGCGGGACAGGGTTTTTGCCGTATCAGAAACCGTTTCTCCGCGGCCCAGCTGAATGTCGCTGGAGCTTAAAAAGAGAGAATAGCCGCCGAGCTGGTACATACCAACCTCGAAAGAGACTCTGGTGCGGGTGGACGACTTGGCGAAGATAAGGCCAAGTGTTTTACCTTTCAGCAAATGGTTATGTCTGATGCCATTCTTGTTTTCGTACTTCAATTTTTCTGCCAGCTTCAGTGTTTCCATGATTTCCTGGCTTGACCATTCACTTAAACATAATAAATGCTTCATGTAGAACCACCACTTTCAAACTTGATGTGTATGATTATACATTGTAATGCATAAAAATGCAATACTCTTTTCTTTCTTTTTGGAGTGTTAACAAAGGCTCAGATAAAGCCGATATCTATAGTGTTTCTTTACACCTTAAGCGCTATGCCTCTATCTAAACGTCGGATAAAGCAGGTGAAGCAATGGATATTGCAACAATTTTTGGTTTGGTAGCCGGTGTGGGTATTATGCTTTATGGCATTTTAAGCGGCGGAGCCTTGGGCAACTTTATCGATCCGGCTTCGGTCGCCATCACGGTTGGAGGTGGACTTGCCTCCACGATCATTTGTTTTCCTCTGGCTAATTCCATTCAGGCTGTAAAAATACTGCCGCTTGCCTTCAGATCCCATAAAAACAAAATGGTTGTGACCATAAGACAGCTCGTTGAGCTATCCCAGAAAGCACGTCGTGACGGGCTTTTGGCATTGGAATCAGCACAGAACGAGATACAGGACAGCTTTCTCAAAAAAGCTCTGGAGTTGGTTGTCGACGGTATTGAAGCCGAAATGGTCCGCAATTCCATGCAGCTTGAGATTGACAGTATGGCCATCCGCCATCAAAGCGGTCAGGCTTATTATAGAACGCTAGCCACGCAATTCCCGGCGTGGGGTATGATCGGAACCCTCATGGGACTGGTAAATCTCCTTAAAAGCCTGGATGACCCTTCGGGCATCGGCCCGGCTATGGCACTCGCCATTATTACAACCTTCTACGGAAGTGTACTTGCCAATTTCTTGTGTACGCCCATTGCCAACAAGCTTGCCGGAAACAGCGCCGACGAAATTCGCCTTAGGGAATTGATGGTGGAGGGCATTTTGTCTATTCAATCCGGTGAAAACCCGCGGCTTATGGAGCACAAGCTCAAGACCTTCCTTTCGCCGGAGCAAAAGCTTCAGTATGACACATTAGTCAAGCACGAGCAGGATAAGCTTGGTATGGCATCGGGCTTATAAGGGAAGACAGGTGACAAAAAAAGCATGGCAAGGAAAAAGGAACAGCCTCCGGAGGGGCCTCCTGAATGGATGACAACTTACAGTGACATGGTCACGCTTCTGCTGACCTTTTTTATCCTGCTTTTCTCCATGGCGACCATCGATAAAAACCGCTTCTCCGAGATCGCACAGAGCCTGCAAAACTCTGTGCTGAAGCTTAACAGCGGTGATTCAATTCTGAAAAACAGCGGTTCGAGCATTATTACCGTTGATTTGTCC